>JAIFNC010000011.1 GCA_020047935.1 Bacteroidota bacterium | reverse complement strand
CGCGTAGGCAGCAACCCCGATATAAATTTACTAGACACAAACGGTAAACTGAGCAAATTGGGGCAATTGTATAATGCCATGGCGTTTACCGGATTAGCAACCGATTTGCCGCCCGTAGTTATTGCCGGTGCCGATGTTCGAACAAGCGATTCAGCAACAATAACTTTAAAAGCCACAACTTACGACGCAAACAACGATGCAATAACTATTAATTGGACTCAAATAAGCGGCCCAAGTACCGCAATTTTAAGCAATACAACTATTTTGCAGCCAATTGTTTTGGGTTTGGTTGAAGGAACCTATGTGTTTAAAATAGCCATTACTGCCAACGGAAAAACCGATTCCGATGAAGTAAGTGTTTACGTAGGGCAACCCGAAATTGCACGCAATAAACCAATTACCGCCTCGTCGGTTGAAAGCGCGACTGTGCCTGCAACCAATGCCAACGATGGCAACCTGAGCACCCGTTGGTCGTCGGCTTTTACCGACCCGCAATGGGTACGAATCGATTTGCAAGCCATGTACAAAATAACCGGTGTGCAGTTATTTTGGGAATCGGCTGCTTCAAAAATATATAAAATTGAAGTTTCTTCCGATGGACTAAGTTGGAATAGTGTTTATTCAACAACAATTGGTGATGGCGGTACCGATTATATTCTATTAAATACTACCGGCAGGTACGTACGCATGTATTCTAACGCCCGAACCACCCAATGGGGCAATTCGCTGTACGAGTTTGAAGTATATGGGAGTTTGGCACAAACCGGAATCGAAACCACCGTGCCGGAAAAAAGTATTTCGGTATTTCCGAACCCGGCTTATACCGGTAAGGTAACTGTTTTATTGAACGGAAAATGGAGCCGCGAAACGGTACAGATTATGGTTGCCAATAATTCGGGACAAGTGGTGTATTCGGAAAAAGTACCAATTGAAAAAGAAACTATTGAACTACAAATAAATAATGTACTAACCCCGGGTATTTATTTGTTGAAAGTGCAAGGCAAAACCGAAAAGTTTCAAACAAAATTGGTTATACAATAATTGTTAGATACATGCCGTGGTTCACGCAGATACAAGCCGTGGCGTGTATTTTCCATGTAAGGTATGGTTGCCCAAAGGCAAATTAATTCACAAAAAAATATTAAGCCTTAAGGTAACTACTTCGTGGTTATTTATGACCTTTGACAAATTTAAGATTTGTTAAATGGTCGGGTTATTAAATGCAAGTTACTGTTATTAAAATTGAACCACTTCGTAGTTTATTTCGGCATAATTTAACTTCGCAATAAACTAATAACGACTGTTTTTAACTGCAACGTACCATTTCACTTGCGGCAAACCATCTAACCTTAAAATAAAAAAAGCTAACTTTTGCAAGTTAGCTTTTCTTTATTTATGCCTGCACAAACTATTTTTTAGCAAGTTCAGGTTCTTTATCAAATTTTTTCAAGGTATCGTAAGCAATTGGAGTAGCTACGTATAGTGAAGAATAAGTTCCGAAGAAAATACCCAACAACATGGCAAATATAAATCCGCGAATTACGTCGCCACCAAATATAAAAATAGCAACCAACACGATAAGCGTTGTAAAAGTAGTACTAAAGGTACGACTTAAGGTGCTGTTTAGTGAATGATTATAGTTGTCGAATTTGCTTGAACGTTTATGCAAGTTCAAATTTTCGCGAATACGGTCGTAAATAATTACCGTGTCATTAATTGAGTAACCAATAACCGTAAGAATAGCTGCGATAAATGCTTGGTCAATTTCTAACGAAAACGGCATGATTGAATAAAATACCGAATAGAAACCAAGTACAATGATTGCATCGTGAGCAAGCGAAATAACACCACCCAAACCATACTGCCAATTTCGGAAACGAATAACAATGTATAGGAATATAATAAAAAGTGCAATGATAATAGCTGTAATTGCTGCAGCTGTTATATCGTCGGCAATTGCAGGCCCTACAACATCCGATTTTATTTTATAAGTTGCATTAAATTCGTCGATACTAACATCTTTTTTGATTAATGGCTTTAAGCTGGTATAAAGTTTTTGGTTAATATCAGCATCAACCTCATTACCATTTTCTTCGTAACGATACTTGCTGGTAATTTTTACTTTGTTTTCGCCAAAGGTAACTACCAACGGTTTTTCGCCAAAACCAACATTCATTGCTTCGGCAACTGCTTTTGTGGTAACAGGTTCGTCGAATTGAATAACAAAGTTACGACCACCGGTAAAATCAACACCTAAATTGAATCCGCGAGTTGCTATAGAAACAACACTGATAATGGTAAGTGTTATTGAGAAAATATACGCGTATTTTCTTTGTCCCAAGAAATTGATTTTCAGATTCTTGAAAGCATTATCCGTAAATTTGGTCGAGAATGAAATCGATTTATTTCCGTCGAGCCACCACGAGAAAATTATACGGCTTATAAAAATTGCAGTAAATAAGGTAGTTATAATACCAATATTTAAGGTAGTTGCAAAACCTTTAATTGGACCTGTACCGAATAGGAACAACACAACACCGGTTAAGAAGGTGGTAACGTTACCGTCGATAATTGCCGAATAAGCATTATTGAAACCGTCCTGAATTGCTAAGCGCAAACCTTTACCGGCGTGCAATTCTTCGCGAATACGTTCGTAGATAAGTACGTTCGCATCAACCGCCATACCCATGGTAAGTACAATACCGGCAATACCGGGCAAGGTAAGTGTTAAGCCAATGGAAGCCAACACACCAAATATAAAGAAAACGTTGAAAAGCAAAGCAATATTTGCTGCCCAACCGGCTTTATTATAGTAAAATACCATATAAATAAGTACCACAATAAAAGCTATAATGAATGAACCTAAACCTGCGTTAATCGATTCTTGACCCAAGGTTGGTCCAACAACTTCTTCTTGAATAATGCGAGCCGGAGCAGGCATTTTACCCGATTTCAGAATGTTAGCCAAGTCTTGCGCTTCTTGAATGCTGAAATTACCGGTAATTTCCGAGCTTCCGCCTTTAATTTCGTTTTGTACCGTTGGGTAAGTATAAACGTAGTTATCAAGAACCACGGCTATTTGTTTACCAATATTTTCGCGAGTTAAACGAGCCCAAGTTTTCGAGCCTTCGCCGTTCATGGTCATCGATACGCGAGCGCGACTGTCGTTATCGCCAAATTCAGCACGAGCATCGCTAATTGCTTCGCCGCTTAATGCTGCCAAACCTTCGCGATTATTAACTTTAATAGCAACCAAATTGTAGTACGAATTGCCTTTGGTGTCGTTAAATGGTTTTACTTCCCAGTAAAATTTCAAGTTACGAGGAAAAAACTCCTGTACTTGCGGTTGACGCAAATACCAAAATACTTTTGCTGTATCTTTAACCAATGCCGAACCTACCATGGCGCCTTGTATCAGCTGACCTTGTTGGTTAGCGGCAGGCGACAAAACAGCAAACAACGGGTTGCTTTTCGAAAATTCTTCGAATGCGTTATTTGTGTTGGTGGTATCTTTGCTTAATTGGTCAATAATTGCCAATTCGGTGCTGTCGGTTTGTTTAGTAGTATCGGCAACTGCTGCTGTGGTATTATTTTCAACAACGGCAACGGTGTCTTTTAGTGCAAGTTTCCCAGAACTCCAAATTGGCAGTTCCTTGAAGCAGCTTTTTAACACGAGCAGGGTCTTTTACGCCGGGTAATTCAACCAAAATACGACCCGAACTTTCCAAGCCAATACGCTGAATATTTGGTTGAGAAACGCCAAAACGGTCGATACGAGTACGTAAAATATTGAACGAATTATCGATAGCGGCCTGAGCTTCGGCTCTAATAACTGCCAAAACTTCGTCGTTGGTAGAATTTACGGTTATTTTTTCTTTTAGTTCGTAGGTGCTAAAAATAGCTGCCAATTTTGCATTTGGGTCTATTTTACTGAACGCTTTACCAAATAAGGTTACGTAATCGTCTTGGCTGTCGCGTAGGTCTAAGTTTGCTTGTTTTAAGGCTCTGTTAAAAGTAGTATCGGTACTGTAGTCGGCCATGTTACGGATTAAATCGGTAACCGACACTTCTAACATTACGTTCATACCACCTTTCAAGTCCAAACCAAGGTTTAGTTCACTCGACATACATTCGTTGAGGGTATAATTTTTAAACCCTAAATTATAAACCGGACGGTTCGCCAACGAATCTAAATAATTCTGTTCTTTTTGCGGATCTCCCTGAGCATATTCTTTTGCATCGGCTTTTACGTTGTTGGTTACAAGTGTAAACGACAATTGGTATAAGCTTACAAGCGCAAATGCTATTACAAGGAAAATAATTGCACCTCTGTTCTGCATTTTGTACTTAAGTTTTAATTTTGCTATATAAGTATTTTAAGCTGTTTAAATTTTAACCGTGCAAATATAGAATTTATTTTTGGAAAACAAGTTTTTTGCCTGCAAACAGAACCATTTTCTTTTGAACAATTGTATTGCTTGCATAATTAACCTAAAATAGTTGAGTATGGTTTTTTATTACGGCTTATTTTCAAACGAAATTTCTAAATTCAATCAAAAATTTACACTTTTGGTTTTTAAATTACAATCAGCGACAAAGAAATACGTTTTTTAGATTTGTTTACGTATTTTTGTTTGCGTTTTCTTTCTAATTAAAAGAACTTATGAAGCTACTCAGAATACTACTTTTTATAAGCATTTTACATGGCATTTCACCTAAGCTTTCTGCCCAGTTTTACAACGGGCATCAAATGACTTTTGGTAAAAACAGGGTTCAGTATAACCCTTTTACGTGGCAATATTTTCGTTTCGACCGTTTCGATACCTACTTTTACGGCGACGGCTACGAGTTGGCGCAGCTTACTTCGGAATATGCTTTTGGCAGAATTGCCGATATTGAAAGTTTCTTCGAATACAGCCTCGAAAAACGCATTATTTTTATAACCTACAACCGACTTACCGATTTTAGGCAAAGCAACATTGGCTTGGTTACCGGTTCCGATTTGCACAACACAGGCGGCGTAAACCAAATTGTCGAAAACAAAGTTTTTCTTTACTACGACGGCGATTTGCAAAGCTATAAAAGCCAAATTGATGCCGCCATTGCCAAAGTAGTTTTTAACGAAATGCTCTACGGAAGTTCTATTCGCGAACGACTTACCGGTCAAACACTTTCGGGTATTCCGCAATGGTTTTCGGAAGGGCTTATTTCGTACGTTTCCGGTGCTTGGAATGTAGATATTGAAAACAAAGTTAAAGATGGTATTTTAACCGGTAAATACGAAAAATTCAACCGACTTACCGGTGCCGATGCAACCTATGCAGGGCATTCTATTTGGCGCTTTATTGCCGAAAATTATGGCGAAGAAGTAATTCCAAATATTATTTATCTCACAAAAATTAATCGAAATTCGAGCAACGTTTTTCTTTATGTACTCGGTTTAAGCTTAACCGAATTGGGTACAAGTTGGGAAAATTATTACCGAGAAAAATACACCGCCGATATTCAAAACCGGCAAATTCCCGACACCAAACCTATTATTAAAAGGCCAAAGGTTGAAACGGTGTACGACGAGTTAAATATTTCGCCCGGAGGCAAATACATAGCCTATACCACCAACCAGCAAGGCAAATACAAAGTTTGGCTTTACAATAACGAAACCGGTAAAAGAAAGCAGCTTTTAAGCCGCGAACACCGGTTGGACCAAATACCCGATTACTCGTTTCCGCAATTGGCATGGAACCCCAATGGCGAAGTATTGGCTATGTTTTACGAAGACCAAGGCTTGCTTTGGCTGGGGTTCTATTCGCTTGAAGATAAAAAAATGCAACTTCGAAACATGCTTTTTTTTGAAAAAATTCTTGACTTTGCTTATGCGGCAGGTGGTATGCGTATGGTAGTTTCGGGTGTTAAAAAGGGGCAAAGCGATATTTACCTTTATAATATTGCTTCCAATTCGCATACCCGAATTACTTCCGACCTTGCCGACGATGTAAATGCCCGTTTTATTGATAATTCGAATAAAATAATTTTTTCGTCGAACCGAGTTAGCGATACTATTTCAGTTGAAAAGTTAAATAGAAAACCGGCATTGCATAAAAATTTATTTGTTTACGACCTGAAATTGAAATCGGATGTTTTGACCCGAATAACCAACACACCGTATTTTAGCGAGTGGGAGCCTATTGAAACCGGAAACAGCACCTACACTTTTTTGACCGATGAAGCCGGCATAATCAACCGAAAAACCGCAGTTTACGACAGTACACTGGCCTATGTCGATACGGTCATGCATTACAGCTATTTCACGCGCGATTTTCCGCTTACCAATTATGCCAAAAATATCGAAAACCAAGATATTCGCGAAAAAACAGTGGCCGAAGTACTGCTTAACAAAGGCAAATATTATATTTATACCCACGATTTGCCCGATTTAACCAACATTTCGGTTAGCTCGCCAAAAACCGACTACGGCAACCTTCGACAAAAGAAACTGATAGAAAAAGAACAGGCCGAATTGGCTGAAATTGAAAAGCAGAAGGCACTGCTAATAAGGCAAAAGGAATTGGCTAAAATCCGGCAGACAGAACAAGCAAACCGACCGCAATTTATTGATATTAATAATTATGTATTTGAACATGAAAAGCCCGATTTTGTGCTCACCGGACAAACAAACCCCGAAGACAGTCTAAATCTTTCGGATTCGAATCGGAAATTTAAAGTGCCAACACAAAAAATGTATTTTACGGCGTTTTATCCAAATTACATTGTAAATCAAATCGATTTTGGTTTTTTGAATGCGTCGTATCAAAAATATGTGCCCGGCAGTCCGGTGTATTTTAACCCCGGAATGAACATGCTGTTTAAAATAGGAACCAACGATTTGTTTGAAGACTACAAACTGGTTGCAGGTGCAAGGTTTGCCGCCGATTTTAACGGAGCCGAATACTTATTAAGCATCGAAACGCTGAAAGACCGATTAGACAAGATGATTATTTACCATAGTTCGTCGTTCAGAACCGGCGATGGTTATAATGAATATTACGAAAAAATTAAATCGCACGAACTGCAGTTTATTGCAAAATATCCGCTTTCGCAAGTATTTGCGCTGCGAGGCACACTTACCGGCAGGTTCGATAACGAAATCGTATTGGCAATTAATAATACTTCGCTGGCTGCCTCCGATACTTCGATGCTTTGGGGAGGAGCCAAAATAGAATTTATTTTCGACAACACGCGCGATGTAGCTTTAAACATTTATGAAGGAGCCCGATTTAAAATTTTTGCCGAGGTTAATAAGCAAGTAAACGGAAACAAAACCGATTTCTTTGTTGTTGGCGGCGACTTTAGAATGTACCACAAAATTCACAGGAACTTAATTTGGGCAAATCGGTTTGCTTTAAGCACCTCGTTGGGCAAATCGAGACTTATGTATTATTTGGGTTCGGTAGATAATGCAACGCTTTTGTACCACAACGACCCAAAAAAAACAACCATGGAACGATTTAGTAATTTCGATAAATCGAACTTGCCAAGTACGTATTATAATTTTGTTTATCAGACTGTTGCAACAAACATGCGCGGTTTTCCGCAAAATGTGCGCAACGGAACTTCGTTTGCGTTAATTAACAGCGAAATTCGTTGGCCTATTATTAGGTACTTTGCCAACCGCCCGCTAAACAACGATTTTTTGAACAATTTTCAGATTGTAGGCTTTGCCGACATTGGCTCAGCTTGGTCGGGCTGGAGTCCGTATTCCGAAAAAAATGCCTACCTTAATTATATTATCGACCGCGGAAGTGTACGACTTATTGTAGACCGCAAACTTTCGCCTTTAGTTGCCGGTTACGGTATTGGTGTAAGGTCGAGGCTATTAGGCTATTTTGTACGATTGGATTATGCGCACGGAATAGACAGTGGTACGCTGCTTAATGGCTTATTTTATTTATCGTTAAATTTAGATTTTTAACCATGACAACATTTCAGTTTATAGTGCTTATTTTAACCGGTTTGGTAGCCGGCACATTAAGCGGAAGCTTAGGCATTGGAGGCGGAATTGTAATGGCACCGGCACTTATATTTATTTTAGGTTTTACACAACACCAAGCACAAGGTACCACGCTGGCTGTTATGCTGTTGCCGGTGGTATTGCCGGGGGCATACCAATATTACAAAGCCGGACATATAAATGTGAAATTTGCACTGCTTATAATGGTTAGTTTTATGGTTGGCAGTTACTTTGGAGGTATAATGGCCAACAAAATTCCGGCGAATACGTTACAAAAATTTTTCGCGGTATTACTTATTATTGTGGGCATTAAAATGTTGTTTTCGAAATAAAACCGTTTGAAAATTCGAATATTTTTAAGGTCGAGTTGCCAACTAATTAGGAATAGTTGTTAAACGAACCGAATAAAAGTTGATTTAAGTGCACTTTTTCCGGCTTTTTAATTGGCAACTATTTAAACAACCGGCTATTTTACTAATTTTGCATTTTATTTTGTATTTATTTTATATAGAAATAACGCCAAAAAATTGAACTAATTGAATAAACCTACTAAAATACAACTCACTATTATGCGTATCTCGGCAATTGTGTTGAGCTTACTTGTGTTATTTGCATCGGCGCACTACATATCGGTTCGCTCGCAAGCAACGCAAAAAACAGTAAGCGAAAACGGTATAAGCTACCTGCTTCACAAAGTTGAAAAAGGCGAAACATTGTACGGCTTAAGCAAAAAATATCAGGTTAGCCAAAAAGATATTTCGCTTGCAAATAATAATTTATTGCAAGGGCTGCAACTTGGTGCAACCATCAGAATTCCGCAAAATGCATCGAACGGCGAAAAACAAATTACCCAATATTCGTTTTATAAAGTTGAGGAGCACGACAATTTAACGAAAATTGCTGCTAAAAATAAAGTTACAGTAAATGACCTTATTGAAGCCAATAATTTAAAATCGAGTTCATCTGTTAAAGCCGGGCAAGTGCTTAAAATTCCGAAAGAAAAATATGCGGTTGTTCAAGAAACTTTTGTAAGAGAAACCGAAAACTATATTTACCATACCGTTGCAAAAGGTCAAACGCTTTATTCAATTAAAGAACAATATAAAATTAAAATTGAAGACATTAAAGCAGCCAACCCATCATTGGGCGGTATGCCGCAAGTGGGTCTTATTTCTCCTTTGCTCTCTATTCGCGATTCGTTTCTGTATGGCGGATATGGCGATACGCCTTGCACCTCGTTTACAATTAAAAACTTCGATAGGCCTTTCAAAATAGCCATATTGTTACCATTCAGAGTCGATAAAAACGAAGAATACGACAACGACTCCAGACCGGAATTGAAAAATAAATTCTTCGGAAATACCGAAAAAATTCTGGAAATGTATGAAGGTATATTGCTTGCTGCCGACAGTATGCGCAAAACCGGTATGAATATTAGCTTATATGTATATGATACCAAGGCTGATACTTACGAATTGCGTAAAATTCTCGATAAACCCAACATGCTCGAAATGGACTTGGTTATAGGGCCGGTTTACAACGAATTGGTTGATATTGCGGCACGTTGGGCTCAACGAAACCGAATAAACATGGTTATGCCGGTTTCGCAAAGCGATCAGTACTTAATGAATAACCGATATGTATTTCAGG
>JAIFNC010000163.1 GCA_020047935.1 Bacteroidota bacterium | reverse complement strand
TTTTTTAAATCGGAACTGCTTTGCCAAACATTGTAATACTCGGTAAAATTACCGCGCTGAAACAGCAGCATTTCGGCTTTTTGCGATTTTATCGGGCGCATATAGCGGTGATTGCTCATTATTAATGCCTGCAAATTGCTGCCGGCTGCCGAACATGTGTAGTAACCCGCATCTTTGTTGGTATAATTAAACGCTTATTGTTTTTCTTGCCAAATTCGCCGGTAATATTAAGCGGAGCAAGCTTTCCGGTTGGGTCACATTTCCAAATATCGAATTTATCGTTTATCAGAATAAATTTATCGTCTTCTGTCCAGCCGGCAATGCCTTGGCTGCTTGGAGTGCTTGGTGTGTCGTGTTCGTCGTCGTAAAAAATGGCATTCAGTTTTTTAGTAAGCGAAACCGTTTGCTTGGTTTTCATGTCCATGGCATACCAACTGCTGTCGGCGGGCTGGTACCAATATAAGTATTTGCCGTTTGGCGAAAGGTTGGTTTCGGCTTCTACTTTTTGCTTCAACAAGGTTTTTGCACCGGTTACGAAATCGACAAAATACACATCGCGATAATTAGGCATTTGCCACGATTGCGAAATTCGATACGGTTTGTCGTAACTTGTTAAACCATAGTCGGCATTGCCTTTTTGAAAGGTACGAACATCGCGAAAATCTTCGGTAGCAAGTTGAACCGTTTTGCCGGTTTTTATGTGGAATACCGAAAGATAAGTACGTTTTTTCTCACGTTCTAATTGCTGAAGTTGTTGCGGTTGAAGTTGTTCGTCTTTCCAAGTCCACAAATCCATAACCACTTTTTCTTCCGGAAGTAAGGTGTCTTTTTCTTCAAATTCCGGTTTTTCTGCAATTCCAACGTACAGTTTTTCATCGTTTCTCGAAAAATACATGGTTCCGTTTTCGCTTACGGTATAATTTTCCGGAAAACCATTATTTAGCGTATCGGCAAGCAAATTTAATTTTTCGCCTTTAACCGCTTCATTGTACAAGAACAGCTGATAAACCTTGCGTTTTGCGGTGTCGGTAGTGCTTAAGTAGGCACAGCGTTGCCCTAAATTGTCGGCAGTCAGGTTTTTTATAAATCGTTCGCCAGAAAAAATTGTTTGCTCGGCTTTTAAGTTTGTGTTGAAGATTTTGATTTCGCTCAAAAAGCCACTGTCGCGCTTAAAGGTTGAAAAGCTGATAAGTTGGGCATTGCGCGAAATGTCAAATTCCACCACATTTTCGAACTGAAATTCGGCGTTCAGCAGTGGGTTTATAATGTGCAAAGTACCTGTTTTCGGGTCGGTTGCCGGCGCTTTTGGTTTCTTTTTATCGGCTTTTTTCGTAGTATCTTTGGGTGCAGGCGGAGTTTTAGCCAAATACGCAAACCATCCGTTGCTTTCTTCCGAAATTTTTAAAGTCATCAGGTTCGGGAATTTGCTTGCATTGCCGCTTGCCAAATCGACAATAAACAACGAATCGAGCGGCATATCTTCCTTTTTTTTCTTTTTAAGTTTAAGCGCCCTTACTGTGTCGGCATAGGCTTGCACCTGAAAAACAAACAGTTTGTCGGTAATAAATTTGGCTTTATAGCCTCGGTCGAAAGTTAAAGTTTTGCTGCCGTCGGTGTGCTTAAGCAACAGTTTACCGTCGCCAACTTGCGGATTGATGTTGAATGCCGCAAATTTGCCTTCGTCGGAAATCTGCAGGTTCTGCACTTCTTTCCAAGCATCGTAATCTTTTACCGATAAGGCTTTCTTTTCTTGACCAAAAGAAAAACTGACCAATGCGAACGAAAATAAGGCTAATATAATTCTTCTCATAACGTTAGTTTAAAAATTTCAAATTCAATTCAAAAACCAAAATTATACTTTTTTTCTAAACCTGAAAATTTAGCATGGCGTTTAGTCGCAATTTAAATGGATAATGACTTCCAGCGCATAGCAAAAACGGTTATATCGTCAATTTGCTCAGTGGTAGTCTGCCAATTGTCAAGTGTGTTTTCTACTATTTTGTGTTGTTCGTTTACCGATAACCGGTGTATTTGCAAAAGTAATTCTTTGAAACGTTTGCTTGTGAATTTTTTATGTAATGGTCCGCCAAACTGGTCTACATAGCCATCGGTGTAAAAGTAGAGCATATCGTTGTCGTGTAGTAATATTTCATTGTTTTCAAAGTGAATTTCTTTGTAGAAAAAACCTATCGGATTTTTAGTTGCCTGATGAACAATTATTTCGTTGTTACGTATGATAATAATTGGCTGAAAAGCACCCGCATACTGCAAAATGTTTGAGGTCGTATTTATAATACAAAGCGAAATATTCAATCCATTTATGTTTTCAGTTCCAAATCTGCGATAAGTACGTTTGAAACGATCGCGCAATAAGTCTAAAATTTCGCCGGCATTCATTGTACCAACTTTTTTCACTGCTTCGTGCAAATAGGTTATTCCCAGTACACTAACAAACCCACCCGGAACTCCATGACCGGTACAATCTGCAATTGCAATAATCAAATAGTTGTCGAGTTTGTTTATATAATAAAAATCGCCGCTTACAACAGCTTTAGGTCTGAAAAACAAGAAGTATTCCGGTATAAAACTTTGTATCAGTTCTTTGCTTGTTAAAAGTGCATCTTGTATGGTTTTTGCATACGTTATACTTGATTTTATGTCCCTATGAGCTATTTCAATAATTTCTTTCTGCAATGTAATATCATCGTTTAAAACCTCCAACTCTTCATTTTGTTGCCTTAATTCTTCATCAATAGCAAGCAATTCTTCGTTTTTTTCGCGTAGCTCATGGGTTTGAAATTCTACTTTTTGTTCCAGTTCTTTGTTGTAGTATTTTACCAGCCTGTGCGTTACAAAGTAGTAAATGGAAATTGCCAACATAAGTATTATAACTACACCTAAGCCTGCTTTAAAAAACTGCCAATTTTTAAAAGTAATTAAATCGCTGTGTATTTCGGAATAGGGTAAAATAAGGCATAATATGTTATCGTTCTCAATAAATTTATAGCTAACAGCTACGTTGGCACTTCCAAATATCGAATCGGCGTAAAAATATCCGTTGCGTTTTGTGTCCAGTCGTTTTTTTAATTCCTCGAAAACCGGTTGATTGTAAATTGCTGAAACACTGTCGAGCGAAATAGTTTGAATTTTGCGGATGGAGGATGAAATTACATTTTTTTGCCTCGAAAGAACCAGCACCGTACCGTTTTTAAGCACGCTTGGCGTGTTCATGGAATTGGTTATATAATCAAGAAAAATATCGACTGCAATAACACCGGAAAAAACACTGTCGGACTTATAAAAAGGTACCGAATACGAAATCATATTGGCTTTTTCATTTTCATTGCCCAAAATATAATTATAGGGCTCTATCCAAACACCTGTTTTATTAATTTTCGGCAAAACAAACCAATCTGCCATCGTGTCCTCTGCTAAAACTAAATCGGTAAATGAAATACTGTCGTTTGTGCGATAATAATAGATTTCGGAAGTCTTAACCGTAGTTTCATCTATTTTATCCATATTAAAAATACAAATTCCTGAAATGTAGGTATGTTCAGAAATTTCCTTGAATGTAATATTTTTTAAAGCCTCCTTTGTGGGGTGCGAATAACTAACAAACGAACTTAGATTTTTTGTTATTGTTTCTATTATAGATGTTTTTAATAGAAGATTTTTTTCAATGGCTTCTTCAAAAAGTTGTATTTTACTTTCCGATAATTTTTTTAGCCCACGTTCAGTTGATTTATAATTTTCAAATAATGCAATTAATAAAATTGCAATTGCAATTAAACTGCCAATTGAAATAAATGATAATGTTAACCTTTTGTTATTAAACATTTTAATTTTGAATTAAAACAAAATGATACTCCATGTAAATATACGTTTTTAAATTGAACTTTTGGCATGTCTTTTATTTATCTTTGCCAAATATTTTGTTTCGAATTAAATAAAAATGGAAATGGATAAAAAATATATAGAAGACTCAAAATTTGAAAGCAAAAACTTTTCCGAGGAAATGGTTTATACAACCACTTTCGAGAATTGTAGCTTCGCAAATTGCAATTTTGCCAATTCCGATTTAACCAATTCCGAATTTATTGATTGTACCTTCGATAATTGCGATATAAGTTTGGCAAAATTGGTAAATACGGCATTACGCGATGTAAAATTTAACCAATGTAAAATGCTGGGTTTGCATTTCGAAAATTGCAATACTTTTGTTTTTTCGGTTGAATTTACCGGCTGCCGACTAAATTTATCGTCGTTTTATACCCTTAATTTAAAGCTTGTTAAGTTTAATGCTTGCAGTTTGTTGGAAGTCGATTTTACAAAATGCAACCTCAGTGGTTTGGCATTGGGCAATTGCGAATTGTTGGGAGCCGTTTTCGATGATTCGAATTTGGAAAAAACCGATTTTCGTACCGCAACCAACTATACCATAGACCCGGAGAAAAACCGAATTCGAAAAGCAAAATTCAGTTTGCCGCATATAATCGGAAATACGTATAATAGTGCCGAGTTTTTGGATTTTAAACTGAAAAAACTGTATTTTTACCTCAAATTTGAATAATATGCATTTGTTTTATACTCCCGATATTGAAACCGATATTTATGTGCTTTCCGAAGAAGAGTCGAAACATGCCGTACGAGTTTTGCGGCTAACTGAAAGCGATTCGGTACAACTTACCGACGGCAAAGGCAATTGGTTCGAAGCGCAAATTATGGATGCTCACCCTAAACGATGCAGCCTTCAAATACAATCGAAAATAGTAGAATACGGCAAGCGCAGTTTTTATACCCACATTGCGGTTGCCCCAACAAAAAACTGTATTGCGATTTTTCGGAACGCAGAAATGTGAAAATTGAGCGACTCGAAAAAATTGCCGCCGCCGCCATGAAACAGTCGATGCAAGCTTATATGCCGGTAATAAATGAACCGTGCAAATTTTCGGATTTTATGAAGAAAAGCTTGCCGGCAAACCGCTTTATTGCACATTGTTACCAAACCGAAAGAATAGGATTGAAAACCTGTATTCAACCAAAAACAGAAAATTTAATACTGATTGGACCCGAAGGCGATTTTTCAGAAAACGAAATACAAATGGCATTAAATAATTCGTTTAAACCGGTAATAATGGGCAATACACGACTACGAACCGAAACGGCAGCTTTGGTGGCTTGTCACACGGTTGCTTTAATGAACGAACAAAAAAGTTTAACATGAAGTATTTAATATTTATAACAGCATTGGCAGTTAGCTTAATGGCTAATGCACAGGAAACTACGGTTAAAATTGCCGTTCTAAAATATAACGGCGGCGGCGATTGGTATGCCAATCCTACCTCGCTTAAAAACCTGATTGCGTACTGCAATACCAATCTGAAAACAAATATTCAGCCAACCAATGCCACGGTTGATGTGGGGTCGTCGGATATTTTTAATATGGCTTTTTTGCACCTGACCGGGCATGGCAATGTGGTTTTTTCAGCTCGCGAAGCTGCCAACTTACGCGAATATTTGTTGGCAGGCGGTTTTTTGCATATCGACGATAATTACGGGCTCGACCAATACATACGCCGCGAAATGAAAAAGGTTTTCCCCGAATACGATTTTGTTGAACTTCCTTTTACGCATCCTGTTTATAGTCAGGTATATAATTTCCCGAACGGTTTGCCTAAAATTCATGAACACGACCAAAAATCGCCACAAGGCTTCGGAATTATACACAACGGCAGGCTGGTTTGCTTTTACAGTTTCGAAACCGATTTGGGCGATGGTTGGGAAGACCAAGAAGTGCACAACGACCCTGAAGAAGTGCGCCAAAAAGCCTTGCGCATGGGCGCAAATTTGATAAATTATGCGTTTTATAATTGAAAATATGCTTTGTTTTTTGATTTAAAAAAGCAGTAAGCCTATTTATATTTTTTCTGTTTTTACCGTTTGTACTTTCTGCCGATTTATACCAATGGTTTACCGGATTTAATAAAGACCATGGCGTAATTGCTAGCTTTATTAAATTTGCCATTTTGGCCACTACCGGCGAGGTGTTGGGCTTAAGAATTAGAACCGGGAAGTATTACGCAAAAGGTTTTGGCATTATACCACGTGCCATTGTTTGGGGTTTTTTGGGAATGACTATTTATTATGCATTTAAGATTTTTGGTGCCGGAACTCCCGTATTTTTAACCGGTTTAGGCTTCGAATTAAATATGGAACTAACAAGCTCGCAAGTAATTACAGCCTTCATTATTTCAACCGGAATGAACCTTATTTACGCCCCGGTAATGATGACACTGCACAAACTTACCGATATGCATATTCTGGCAAACGGCGGCACCATTCGCGGATTATTTAATAAATTTGAAGCAGGAAAGCATATTGTTTCCATGGATTGGCAAACGCAATGGGATTTTGTTTTCAAAAAAACCATTCCGTTTTTCTGGATTCCGGCACATACCATTACCTTTATGCTTCCGGGCGAATGGCGCGTATTATTTGCTGCAATTTTAGGTATAATGTTAGGCGTATTGCTTGCTGTTGCTGCAAAATTTAAAAAGTAACCGGTTTTGTTGTATTTTATTTTTTGCCGGTGGTTATCGGCATATAATTTGCGCTCAAATATCAAATAAAATAGCCAAAATGAAAGCTAACGAAGTAAAGCAAATTCTGAAAGTAGCCGAAACGAAAGGCCTAACAAGTTTAAACCTTTCGAACCGTGAAATTACCGAATTGCCCTCCGAAATAGGCAACCTGATAACATTGGAACATCTGGATTTAAGCTACAACCAAATTACAGAACTTCCGGTGCAACTTTTCAATTTAACCAACCTGAAAACCATTTTGTTGGTTCGAAATAAAATAAAAGTAATTCCGCCGGCTATTAGTAATTTTAAAAATTTGCAATTACTCGATGTTAGTTATAATCTACTTTCGGAACTGCCCAAAGAAATGGGCAAATTAAGCATGCTCGAATCATTGGATGCCGGACATAATGCTATTGCACGTTTGCCTATCGAATTTGTTGGTTTAACAAATTTAAACAAAATATTTGTTGAAGAAAACCCACTGGTATTTCCACCATTAAAAGTGGCGCTTAAAGGTGTGTATTCCATAATGCATTACTTAAGTGCCGAAGATAAAAAGCTGAACTCGAGTAAAATAATGTTGCAAGTTTATAATATGCCCGAAGGTTTGCAACCCTTATTTAATAAGTTTTTGCATAATTTTGCCGAATCGATATCGTTTACCACGGTAAATAAATTAAATTTCGAGTCGCATTACATAAACCACGATTTGCAAGATTACATTGAACTGGAGGCCGGAATTGACAATTATTTGTACGATTTTCTGAAGTTTATTCGTCAGAATGCACAAGCACTTACTTACGACAGTCCCGATAAATTAAAATCGAGCTTAACCGACTTACATATGCTGCAATTACGCCACGAAATAAATAATTTACACGAAGAACTTTCGGATAAAATTCATGAAATAAAAGAATTGCAAGAACATATTGTTGAATTTTCCAGAACTTTGGGCGATAAAGTGTTGAAAAAATAGAACGGACTAATTACCACATAGACACATAGAAAACAGATTTTTACGATGTTTTTCTTTTTCTATGTGGTTTAAAAATCTTTCTTTTATTTTTCCGGAAACCTAAATCCGTTTAAAAATAATTGTTGCACATTGTAGTTTACTTCTGTGCCGGACGAAACGTATAAAACCGCGAGCATTCGACTGTCAATCCATGCTTTAACTGCAAATTCAACCCCGTTTTTGTCTATTCCGTAGGTAATCATACCGATGGCATCGGGGTTTGAATCGAGCGTGTGCCCTCGGCCCGGTAGTTCCGAATTGGTAAATCCAAATACATCTTTGCTTAAAAATTCAACATAATTGGTTAGCAAATTATCCCAATCGGTTTTGTTTGTACCAATGTTTTCGGCAAATTTAACTACAATGGCACCATAATTTACATTGGCAAAAGTAACTTCGGTGGTATAAACATCGCTGCCGTCTTCCGAACCCGATTTTTCCCAAGTAGGTTCAGCCGGTATATAAATATTGGCGCCGGTTTCCATAATCGGATACTTTGCAAACCTCGGAACTTGAGCCACAGAAGCGATGCTAAAGCAAAAAGCAAGCAGGATAAAAACTTGTAGTTTTTTCATATGTTGATTTGAAATAGGTTTATAAAAAAGGTTTTATGCTGAAACGTAAAATAAAAAAGCTAAAGTATAAGGAATGTAAAATTCCATCAATCAAAATTAATGCAAAGTTGAACCGGTTCCGAACCGTTTGTTTCAAAATTGGTTATGGTTGAACCTGCCAATCGCACACCGTGACTAATATCGATAGCTTGCAGCAGTTCAAAAATGCTTGCTTTGAGTTCAAAAAAATCGCTCATAGGCATCGGGAAACTTCGGCTGCGAGTTATTTGCCTAAAGTCCTTGAATTTTATTTTAAGTACAATGGTTTTGCCAAAAGTTTGGCGTTTTTCGGCGGTGGCAAACACCCGATGCAGCAGATTTTCAAGTGCATCCGCAATTTCATCGTAACTGTACAAATCTTCCGCAAAAGTACGTTCGGCACCAATCGACTTTTGTACCCGGTGCGAAACTACCGGTCGGTTATCGGTACCGCGTACAATATCGTAAAAATACGAACCGGTTTTGCCAAATCGTCTAATTAATTCTTGCTTTGGTAGTTGCTTTAAGTCCGAACCGTTAAAAATACCCAGTTTTCGCAATTTGTCCGCAGTTACTCTTCCTATTCCAAAAAACTTTTCAATGGGCAATTTATCAATAAAAGCTTCGGCATCTTTGGGTTTTATTACAAAAATTCCGTTAGGTTTATTTATATCCGAAGCAATTTTTGCCAAAAATTTATTGTACGAAACGCCGGCCGAAGCTGTAAGTTCGGTTGTTTCGAATATTTTTTTCCTAATTTCTTTGGCTATTTCGGTGGCAATCGGGTTATTAACTTTGTTTTCGGTTACGTCCAAATAAGCTTCGTCCAACGAAAGTGGTTCAACCAAGTTAGTATATTCGAAAAATATAGCACGAATTTGGTTCGAAACTTCTTTGTAGGCATCAAAACGAGGTTTAACAAATATAAGTTGCGGACATAATCGTTCGGCAGTTCTGCCCGGCATCGCCGATTTTACGCCAAATTTGCGTGCTTCGTAGCTGGCTGCAGCTATTACACCGCGCTTCGAACCTCCTCCCACAGCCACCGGTTTGCCGCGCAGTTCGGGGTTGTCGCGTTGTTCAACCGAAGCGTAAAATGCATCCATATCTATGTGAATAATTTTACGCATCGATTTTCGGGATTTTCAATGTTATTGCGGCAATTAAAAGCTTTTTCTTGCAATATGAAGCAACAAAGCGTCGAGTACCACCATGGCAGCCATGGCTTCAACTATAGGCACAGCACGCGGCAAAACGCAAGGGTCGTGCCTACCTTTGGGCTCAAGTATGGTTTTTTCGCCGGTTTGCGTAACGGTTTCTTGCGGTTTTAGCACGGTAGCTGTGGGTTTAAAAGCTACCCGAAAATAAATGTCGGCGCCGTTCGAAATTCCGCCCTGAATACCACCGGAACGGTTGGTTTTACTTACAATAGCACCGTTTTCGGTATCGAATAAATCGTTATGCGCCGAACCGTAAAAATTACCCGAATCGAATCCCGAACCGTAATCGAAACCTTTTACCGCATTTATTCCGAGCATGGCCTCGCCCAATTTTGCATGCAATTTACCAAAAACAGGTTCGCCCAAACCCGGTTCGGTGCCTTTAATTACGCAAGTTATAGTTCCGCCCAGCGAGTCGCCCGCATGTTTGGCAGCTTCAACTAAAGCAATCATTTTTTCGGCAAGCATTGGGTCAGGGCACCTAATGGCATTGTTTTCAGCTTCGCTTAGGGTGTATTTTGAATAATCGTCATCCGTTTCCAAATCCAAAATTTTCGACGTATAGGCTTGAATTTCAATATTTTTAGTTCGAAGTGCAAGCTTGGCAAAAGCGCCGGCAACTACTCGTGCAATGGTTTCGCGAGCCGATGATCGTCCGCCGCCTCGATAGTCGCGGAAGCCGTATTTTGCGTCGTAGGTAAAATCGGCATGCGAAGGTCGGTAGGTGTCTTTAATAAGGTCGTAATCGTTCGAGTGCGCATCGGCATTGCGAACCATAAAACCAATGGGAGTGCCGGTAGTAAAACCTTTGAAAACGCCCGAAAGCAGCTCAACTTTATCGGCTTCGGTGCGTGGTGTCGTAATTTTCGACTGCCCGGGTTTTCGTCGATCCAATTCGTGCTGTATAAACTCCATATCCACCGGAATACCTGCCGGACAACCGTCAATTACCCCGCCAATGGCTGCGCCGTGCGATTCGCCAAACGAAGTTAGCGTATATATTTTTCCAAAAACATTCATTTTTTTAATTTTAGAAGAAAAAGCAATTAAACAATTTGAAAATTAAACAATTTGAAAATGATTATTAAACAGTTAATTCCATTTTTTAATTCCCAAATTATCACATTCTCACATTACCAAATTAACACATTTACTAATTTTCAAATTAACAAATTTTCAAATCTAAAGCGTATCAAAAATCGATTTTTGTATAATTTGCGGACCTACCGGCGATTCTTTGGCTTTGGTTAATTCGGAACGTAAAAATACATAAACATCTTTGGTAAATCGACCTTCAATTTTTCGTTCGCCATTTTTATCAACCGAGCGTTTTTGCCAAAACATTTCGGTGTTTTGTTTTGCTAAAGTATACAGTTTTTTGAACGATTTGCTATGAACAAATCCGGGGAATTCGGAATTTACAAAGCCAATTACACTACTTTCGGGTTCGGTAAAAACTTTGTCGAATAATTTAATATTTACCGTGTTTGCATCAACCGGTATTAACGATATAGGTTGCGAAACAGCACGTAAAGCTTTATCTTTCAAGCTATTTACCGCGTCAATAATTTCATGGTTATTTATAATGTGCGGAACAAAAATCGATTGCGGATAACTATATACAATACTTGTTGGTAATTTGTTTTCGTTTAAAGCCGATGCAGTATTTACAATGGCTTGCAAAAATAAAAGCGAGCCTTCCGAAAGTTCGTTTAACAATTCGTCGTTACCAACATACTTCAAAAAGTCGAATTCTTGCTCAATTTCAACCGGTTTAATGTCCATTTCGGGCAATTGTGCTGTTTTTATGCCAAAATGTAGGTTCAAAAAATCGGCAAGCATGGCAATATTTGCCGAAAGTACTGAAAATGCTGCCGGTTTAACAAAATCGGGGTAAGCAGAAAACGGATAATTGTTGAATTTAATAAGCAAAGAAATAGAAGTAATCGGTACAATGAAATCGATTCCCAACGCCGTTTTATTCTGTTCAAACATTTTCCGAATGCTTTCCGAGAGTTCAGTTTCATCGGCTTTTTCGGTACTTTTATTTGTTTTATGGTTGAAGGCGGCGATTCAATACTTCAACTGCCGCAAACATTGACGAACTTGCATTGGTCGCAAATGCTTCTGCAATGTTGGTTATTCGCTTCTTTTTCATTTTCTTTTTTTTTACGAAAATAAAAGATTATTTATTCTGTTTTGACTCTTTATATGAATAAAATAATAAAATAGACATAGATTTCATTCTTCGCTTTTCTATTTATTTATTTATTATCTTCAATCGTATTATTTTTTCTTTGAATAGTTTTTATCTTACCATTTTTAAATTCAATGCGAATATTTATTTCCTTTTTGAAAAATAAAAATTTTCTGTAAGTCTTTCCGCATACCAAAACTATGTCATAATTAGAATTATCATAGGGTACATCAATTATATCAAATGTTAATTCTAAGTTTTTGATTTCTTCAGATACTTTTTGTTCATATGTAGTAAGATTATTTGAAATAAATCTTTCTATTTCTGCAATGTAATTTTTGTAATTATTTTCAAATTGAGAATAAATATCAACTTGTTCTTGCTTTAATTCTTTTCCAACACAATTGAAGTACAAATCGCAAGAATCACCTTGCCCATAAAAATTCACGGTATCATGGTATACTTCTGAATTACCTGTCCTTGCTGAAATGTGAGAAAAATGCTTCTTCGTTTGTTTCCAGATATTCAATAAACTTTTCAGGGTTTATCTTCACGTCATCTTCGCCCACTTGGTCAAAAGGGTTTTCCAGATGCTCTTGTATGTTATCTAAACTTACCAGCACAATACTAAGCAAAGCAGGCATAATATAGCTTAGCCAAGCGTAATTTCCAACAAACAAATCGGCATGCGACGGAGCATAAATTAGCGGAATAACGAATACAAAAACCTTGCTGTAAGCTCTTAATGTTCTGGGAGTTCGGTATTGGTATACATGTTTCATATTTTCGAACGACGACAGCATTTTAATTAAAAACTGGTTGGCTCGCGAAACTTCGCTTCCCGACATGCCTCTGGTTCTGAAATCTTTTATAAAAAGCGATAACTTAGTGAAAACATGGTAAATATGTTCTTCCTCTATTTCCTGTTTCGATTTATCGTCGTTAAAAAAATCTTTACTTCCTTGCAATAATTCTCTGAGCAAGGCTTTTAACTTTTCCTGATAATGTTCATCGTTTTTTTCTGTCCAATCGCGCGAAGCGTAGTAAATTCCGCGCCCTTGCGATTTAAGTTCGCCATAGTGCTTCAAAACCAATTCGCGACGTTTGTAGGCTTCATTAATTGAAAAAACAATAGGAAAAACCACCGCAATACCAATTAGCGTGTGTGGATAATCGGCTTTAATTCCGTACTTTACGCAAAAATACGTTGCCAATAACGAATACGTTAAAACAATAATAGTTTTATAGTTGAAAATTAAGATTAGGTGTCGTAAAAATCGCATAATCGTTGTTTTTTGTTGAAATACCTATTTGCAAATGTACAAAAAATAATTTAACCACAAATATCAAGAGTATTTCACCACAAAAAGCAAGAGAAGTTAACCACAAAAAGCACAAAAAAATCAAAAAAATGTTTTTGCTGCCCTTATGTGGTGTTTTGTTTTTTATGTGCTGAAAAATTTAAAGACATAAGAAGCATAAAGGCAAAGAATTAGAGCATGGGGTTCTTTTGTTATCTTTTGTGTTTCAATAAAAATAGGTAACCACAAAAAGCACAAAAAAATCAAAAAAATGTTTTTGCTGCCCTTGTGTGGTGTTTTGTTTTTTATGTGCTGAAAAATTTAAAGACATAAGAAGCATAAAGGCAAAGAATTAGAACATGGGGTTCTTTTGTTTTCTTTTGTGCTTTTTGTGTTTCAATAAAAATAGGTAACCACAAAAAGCACAAAAAAATCAAAAAAAAAATTGCTGCCCTTGTGTGGTGTTTTGTTTCTTTTATGTAGAAAGATTAGATACATAAAAAAAATGCTCAAAAAGCTGCCCCAAAACATATATTTCCATTCATTTTCGTTTGAAAACTTTTCTTACTTTTGTAATATTAAAAAAATTATCAATCAGCAAATTATGAAACTTCGATTAACCCTAATTTTACCCTTTTTTGCTATAGTCGCCAATGCGCAAGACGTGGTTCAGAGCGTAAATTTCTCTTACCTGAACGAAAAAGTAAGTATTACCTACAATTTTAATGTTTCGGAAAAAGGCGAAAGCTTTTTTGTTTGGGTTGAAGCCAAGACTGCTAAAGAAAAACCGCTTGAAATGAAAACATTGAGTGGCAATATTGGTGAAGTTACCGCAGAAGGCAGTAAGTAAATTGTGGGGGATGTAAAATCGGACGGAGTAGTGTTAAGCGAGAACGTTTATTTTACCGTTAAGGCTGTAAAGCTGCCTAAAACCAAATTGGGAAAGGCCTTATTAGAGCATTGGGCTATGGTGCTGTTGGTGCAGCGGTAGCTTTCAATTTAATGGCAGCCGATAATTTCGACAAATACAAAATTGAAGAAGACCCAAATATAGCAGACCAATACTATACAGGTGCTAATAAATTTCTAACGTATTCGCTTGCCGGGGTAGGCACTGCCGCAGGAATTTGGGCTGCTACCTATGCAACTTCAATTTCAAAAAATAAAAAAGCAAAAAACATAAAGCCCGACGAACTGAAAAACGATCCGCGAACTACGGTTTATTCGGCAAAATCGGACAGTAAAATGCTTAATACACGCGGTTTGCCGCCTAATTTGTTTGCCGAACTAAAATTTGCAGATGCCAACGGAAACGGTATTTTAGAAGCCGGCGAAACCGGTGAACTTACCGTAAAAATTTCTAACCAAGGCAAAGGCGATGCACTAAATTTGGAAGTAGTTCTCAAAGACAGTATTTCGGATAAAAACCTCAGCGTATCTGAAAATCAAAAGATTAACCGGATTAAGCCTAACGAATCGCTTACTTCAAAATTCATCTTAACTTCAACAAAAGACTTGCAGACCGGCAAGCACAAATTCGAAATTTTGGTGAAAGAAGCCTACGGTTTCGATATGGATCCTGCTTATTTGCGATTGCCTACCTACGCTTTTCAAGCCCCGCAATTTAGTGTTTCGGGCTACGAAA
>JAIFNC010000136.1 GCA_020047935.1 Bacteroidota bacterium | reverse complement strand
ATAACACAAATTCACCTTTTATGAGAAAGTTTTATACATTATTGATTCTCTTTGCCCTTAGCTCGGCAATGTTTGCGCAGAATCGTACGGTAACCGGCAAAGTTACTGATGCCACAGACGGAAGTGGGATTCCGGGCGCTACTATTTCGCAAAAAGGAACATCGAACGGTACCATTACCGATTTAACCGGTAAATATACCCTTCAAGTTCCCGAAAACGCTACACTTGTTGTATCGTTTGTTGGTATGAAAACCGTAGAAATTGCGGTTGGTACAAGCACTGTAATTGACGTTAAAATGGAACCCGGCGACTTAAACATCGAAGAAGTTGTGGTGGTTGGTTATGGTGTGCAGAAAAAAAGTTTAATTACCGGCTCTATTGCAAAAGTTGACGGCGAAAATATTGCGAGAGCAGGAAATTTGCGAGTAAACCAAGCTTTGCAAGGTAAAACTGCGGGTGTGGTTATTACTAACAATTCAGGTCAGCCGGGCGACCAAGTTTCGGTGCGTATTCGTGGTGTTGGAACTAACGGTGATGCCGAACCTCTATATATTGTAGATGGTATGCCGATGAACGGTTACGGAATTGATTTTTTGAATGCCTCAGATGTATCTTCGGTTGAAGTGCTTAAAGATGCTGCTGCTGCAGCAATCTATGGTACTCGCGGTGCAAACGGCGTTGTACTTATAACCACCAAAAAAGGTAACAAAAACGACAAATTTAGTGTAAGCTATGATGCAAACTATGGAGTGCAAAATCCGTGGAGAAAATTAGACGTACTTAACAAAGATGAGTACATTATGATGATTAATGAAGCTGCTGTAAATGCGGGTCAGAGTCCTAAGTTTTCGGCTGCCGATATTTCTACCTTTAAATGGGACACCGATTGGCAAGATGAAATGTTCTATTACAATGCACCAAAATCGAATCATGTATTATCGTTTGAAGGTGGCTCGGAAAAAGCAACTTATTCTTCTTCGCTTTCCATGTTTAACCAAGATGGTATTGTTGACAAAGGACATTCGAATTTTAACCGTATTACCTATCGCTTAAACACAACTCGCGAATTTGGAGCTTTAACTATTGGTTCAAACCTTAACTTGGTTCAAATTAAAAGTCGCGGTATTTCTGCCAACGACCATTTTGGTGCCGTAAGTTTGGTTCAAGCATTAAACAATGCACCTATTATGCCGGTTAAATTCGACAACGGCACTTGGGCTACTCCTCAAGATTTTGGTATTGCAATGCAAGAAATTACCAACCCCGTAGCCATGCTTTCGTTTTTGAACAGCAAAACAACCACAAAAAAAATGGTTGGTAATGTTTATGGTGAATTCAACTTTGGCAAACTTTTCAAAGCGCTTGAAGGTTTAACTTTCAAATCGACCTATGGAATGGAAATGGCTTTGGTTACCAACGCCGGTTACACTCCTAAATATTATTTGGATGCTACTCACCAATCGGTAATTGATAAAACCAACAAAAGCATGGATCAACATACTTCGTGGAACGTTGAAAATGTACTTACATATAACAAAGCGCTTGGTTTACATAACATCACTTTATTAGCCGGTCATGCTGCATTCAAATATACTTACGAAAATGTAGGCGGTGCCAAAAACGACTTGATTTTCGACGATTTTGAACACGCTTACCTTGACAATGCAACCGATCCGCTAAGTGCAAATGCTTGGGGTGGTTATGGCGAAAATACCTTACTTTCATACTTCGGTCGTATTAATTACAGCTTAGCCGACAAATATATGCTTACTGCAATTCTTCGTACCGATGGTTCTTCACGTTTTGGTTCTGAAAATAAATTTGGTTACTTCCCTTCAGTTTCGGCAGGTTGGATTCTTTCAAAAGAAGATTTCTTTGCCGGTTTAACCAACGTGGTTAATACTATGAAAATTCGTGCAAGCTGGGGACAAAATGGTAGCGAAAATATTGGTAATTTCCGCTATACATCAGTTATGTCAAATGGAGCAATTTATTATTTCGGTGGCAACGAAACACAATACAACGGCATGCAACCTTCACGCATAGCTAACCCTTCGCTTAAATGGGAAACTTCGGAACAAACTAACTTAGGTTTGGATATGGGCTTTATTCAAGATCGAATAACCTTGAGTTTAGATTATTATATCAAAACTACCAAAGACTGGTTGGTTGACGCTCCACTTCCTATGTTGGTAGGTAATACTCCTCCTACAATTAATGGCGGTTCAGTTCAAAACAGCGGTTTAGAGTTTGAATTGGGAACTAAAAACAAGTTTGGTGGTTTATTTGCAGAACTTTCTTTTACCGGTTCATTCAACAAAAACGAAGTGCTGGATATTCAGAATGAAGAGAAACGAATTCAAGGCGGCGATGGCGGCTTTGGTCAAGGTGGCATATTATATGCTGCCGTTGGAACTCCTATGGGCGTATTCTATGGTATTAAAACTGCCGGTATTTTCCAAAACGATGCTGAAGTTGCTGCACACAAAAGTTCGACAGGTGCATTAATTCAACCAAATGCAAAACCGGGCGATTTCCGTTTTGTAGATTTTAATGAAGATGGTAAAATTGACGACAAAGACCGCCAAATTATTGGTAATCCGTATCCTAAATTCACCGGTGGTATTAATTTAAGCCTAACTTGGAAAGGTATCGATTTGAGTATGCAGTGGTACACCGCACTTGGTCAGCAAATCTACGATGCTACTCGTCGTTATGATATGAACTTTACCAACTATCGCACCGAATTCCTTAACCGTTGGACCGGTGAAGGCTCTACAAACGAATATCCGCGTGTAACTTTTGCCGATTTGAACCAAAATTGGAAAACCCCAAGCGATTTTTATGTAAAAGACGCAGATTACATTCGCCTTAAAAACTTAAACTTAGGCTACACTTTGCCAAATTCGCTAACTTCAAAAGTAAGAATAAACAAACTAAGAGTTTATCTTTCTGCCGAAAATTTGCTAACATTCACTAAATACAAAGGTTTCGATCCTGAAATTGGTGGCGGAGTATTTAATAACGGTGTTGACCATGGTATTTACCCACAAGCACGCACCATTTCGGGCGGTATTAATCTAACTTTTTAATAATTTACAGAAATAATGAATATGAAAAAATTAATATATAGTACGCTTCTGGTGGTATTATTCTTCGGAATACCGGCGTGTACAAAAGATTTTCTCGAATTAGAACCGCAAACCGGTTTAATGGAAGACAATTTCTACAAAACTGAAAACGATGCTTTTTTGGCTATGACAGCTGTTTACGATGCGCTTTCAGTTCAAAATTGGCAGTACGTACCCATTATGTCCGATATTTTTTCCGACGATGCTTTTGGTGGCGGTGCCGATGCAGGCGATATGCGTCAATGGCATGAAATAGAGCAGAATGTACTTACACCTGAAAATTCTGCAGCAGAAGCACTTTGGAGCCGTTGCTATTCAGGTATTTACCGTGCTAATCTATACTTACAAAAACAAGACGGTATAGCATGGACCAATGAAGCCAATAAAAAACAAATGGAAGGTGAAGTTCGCTTTTTAAGAGCCTATTTCTATTGGGATTTAGTTCGTCATTACGGTTCAGTGCCTGTACTTACAGCTATGTTGCCTAATACTGAAGACTATAAAACAGTTCCGCAAGATGCTCCGGAAGTTGCATTTAAACAAGTTGCTAACGATTTACTTTTTGCTATTGAAAATTGCAAAACAACAACTACTGCTTCTGAAAAAGGTCGTGCAACCAAATATGCTGCAGAAGCTTTATTAGCGCGCGTTTATATGTTCTATACCGATTTTGCCAAACCGGTTTGGGGTTTAACCGGTGAACTTACGAACGGAACAGTTACCGTTGACGCAAATTATGTGCGCACTGCATTAAACGACATTATTACCAATGGCGGTTTCACTTTAGTACCTAATTACGCCGACATTTTCAGTTACACGAATGAAAACAATAGCGAATCGATTTTCGAATGGCAATATTCTGAAAAAGCCAAATCGGACGACTGGGGCGGTTGGGGCATAAATGGTAATTTCTCCGTAGTTTTCTATGGTCCGCGTAATCCCAAAGGTGCTTCGCCTCATGCAGAAGTTGAAGGTTGGAGTTTTTCCACCATTACATGGTCGGCATACAACGAATTTGAAGCCGGCGACCCACGTCGTGATGCATCTATTTTTAATGCGAATACCGAACTTACTTCGTACACCAAAGCGTTCCAAAATACCGGTTATTTCAACCGTAAATACATGGGCGTTAAAGCTTTTGAAGGTACAGCCGGTTCTACTCCTCATAATTGGAGAATTAACTATAAAGACATTCGTTATGCCGAGGTTTTACTTATGGCAGCAGAAATGAATTTAACTACCGATGCAGTAAAAGCGTTGAACTACTTGAACCAAGTTCGTACCAGAGCTATGGGAACAGGTGCAGCATTAACTGTAATTGATAAAGCTGCAATTATCCACGAAAGTCGTGTAGAATTTGTTGGAGAAGGACATCGTAAATGGGATTTACTTCGTATGGGTTTAGATTATACCGAAACTAAAGTAAAAGAAAGTTTCGATGCTACAACTGTTCCTGCAGTTGTGCCTAATCCTGACGATTTCACCATGCGCGCTTTCAACAAAAACAATTGGGGTTTATTCCCGATTCCGGGCAAAGAAATTCGTAACATGAACGCAGGCTTACTTAAACAGTACGCACCTGCATATAAATAACAATAAGTAGAGCCGGTTATTAACCGAAATTAATTCCGGCTTT
This sequence comes from Bacteroidota bacterium, assembly GCA_020047935.1. Lineage (GTDB taxonomy): Bacteria > Bacteroidota > Bacteroidia > Bacteroidales > JAIFNC01 > JAIFNC01. Next base: position 968 of record JAIFNC010000136.1, on the reverse strand, counting down.
ATTTTAAATAAAAACAATTTGTTTAAAATTTTGAACAATGAAAAAACTCACATATTTTTTACTTTTTATAGCAGTTGCAAGTATCAGTCTAATTTCTTGCACACCTGATGAGCTCGAACGCGTAAGCGCAGGTGCTCCGCCTGCTGCCGGCGAAATAGTTTTTACCGTTGAAGACGGTGCCGATGCATTTCATAAAGTTATAAAAAACAAATCGTCGGTAATTGGTATAGCCAATTGGGATTTGGGTAACGGTACCACTGGAAAAGGCAATGAAGTAATTGCATATTATCCGCTTCCCGGCACATATACCATTAAACTTAGCTTGTATACTTCAGGCGGAAACGGTTCGGTTACAAAAGACGTAGTTACTACCGAAACTGATTATGCAATTTTCAATAATCCACAAACCATTGCTTTAACCGGTGGTTCGAATGCTGCCAACGGTAAAACTTGGCAACTTGACTCTTTGTCGAAAGGACACATAGGGGTAGGCCCAAAAGATGGCGATGCACTTACTTGGTGGTCGGCTGACCCAATGGTTAAAGGTTTCGCAAAAGGCATTCAAATGTACGACGACGAAATTAATTTCAATGTAAATGCATTTAAAGCTACCTATGTAAACAACGGAAAAAGCTATGTTAAAGGCTATGTTGCCGCTACTGCCGGTTTTACGAATGCTACCGTAATTGATTCCGACTCGCAAGTTGACTTTACACCTTCGCCCGGCACTTGGTCTATTACTACCGAAGGTGGTAAAAACTATTTGACAATGACCGGTCCAACCGCTATTTTTCCTTGTTTCTACGTAGGCCCCGCCGGCGGTAAATACGAAATAATGACACTTTCTGAAAACCGATTAGTATTAAATGCAATTGATGGTGTAGAAGGTAACAAATGGAATTTCATTTTAATACCTAAAGGCTACGTATTGCCGGAGGTTGCTTATTCTTTAAAAGCTACCGCTACTG
>JAIFNC010000128.1 GCA_020047935.1 Bacteroidota bacterium | reverse complement strand
GCTTCGAAGTTTTCTATTTTGAATGCCGTAGGATTTTTGTCCCAATGCGCATTTTCGGCATCTTTGTACAATATTCCTTGGTATTTTTTGCCTTCTTCCAAAAACGAAAAATCAATTTCAATTTCGCGTTCGTTTTCGTCGGTTATTGCGCCCACAAACCAGTTACCGGTTTCGCGCTCTTGGCGTGCAATGCAAACCAAATTGCCGGGTTCGCCGCCAAGCACTTTAGTTTGCTCCCAATCTACTCCTACATCGCGAATAAACTGAAATGCCGGATTGCCTTTATAATTCTCCATTAAATCGGCTGCCATTTGCACCGGACTATAAATAACCACATACAAAGCCAACTGATGTGCAAGCGTTGTATTAACCTGATTATTTGGCTTATACGGTTTAAGTTTTAGGTTGAAAATTCCGGGTGTATAATCGAGCGGGCCGGCAAGCATGGCAGTAAAAGCAACTATGGTAAGGTGCTCGGTAGAGTTTCCGCCATCGGTTGACCAAGCGTTAAATTCCTGACCGCGCAAGCCTTCGCGCGATATTTGATTTGGGTACGTACGGCGCAGTCCGGTAGCTTTTATTGGTTCGTGCACATCTACCGCAATTTGTCGTTTTGCAGCTTCGGCAAAAACTTTATTGTAATGGTCTATCATCCATTGTCCGTGATGATATTCGCCTTTCGGAATTATTTTACCCACATAACCGGTTTTTACCGTATGCATTCCTAAACTTTGCATTAAATTGAAAGCAGTATCCAATTGTTGCTCGTAAGTTCGCGGTGCCGACGATGTTTCGTGGTGCATAATTATTTCCACGTTCTTACTTTTACCGTATGCCACAACTGCCTTCAAATTATAATCGGGATAAGGAGTAACAAAATCGAATACGCCTTCGCGGTCTTCAAAGCCAATCCAATGTTCCCAGCCGGTGTTCCAACCTTCAACCAAAATGGCACCAATGTTATTTTCCGAAGCAAAATCAATCAGTTTTTTGGCATTTTGGGTAGTTGCACCGTGTTTGCCGCTTGCCAAATCCCACGAGGCTTTGCCTAAATGCATTTCCCACCAAATGCCCATATATTTGGTTGGTTTAAACCAGCTTACATCGCCCAGTTTATTGGGTTCGTTCAGGTTTAAAACCGTTCGCGAATCAATTAATTCTGCAGCTTTTTCGGTAATCAACACCATGCGCCACGGGGTTGAAAAAGGGGTTTGCAGCTTGGCTTTAATGCCGGTATCGTTACCAACCAATTCGCTTTGCATAAGCAAATTATCTTTATCAATTTTCAAAGTCATTTCGGTATAATTTACCAATGCCGCTTCGTGAAATGCCATATACACGCCATCGTCGGTTTTCATGGTAAGCGGCGTATTTACAGCATTTTCAGGAATATAGGTTTGTCCCAAATTCGGGTGGTTTCGTTTTTTTAAAGCATCTATTTCGGTAAAAAGCGAAGTGGTATACAAATGTTCGTAAATATCCCAATCGCCCGGCGCCCACCAGCATGTATGGTTTCCGGTAAGTTTAAACTGCGTATTTTCGTCCATTACCACCACCGAATCCATGGCGGCTTGTTTTGGGAACGAATAACGGAAGCCGAAACCATCATTATACGCTCTGAATTCTACATTAAAAGTTCGCTTTGGTTCCACCATTTCGCTTAAAACTATAAAAATTGAATTATAATTATTTCGCACAGTTCGTTGCTCGCCCCAAGGCATTTCCCAAGTTTCGTCGAGGCTGTCGGCAATAATGTTGTCAATTTGCAAGTTTTCCGAAATTGGGGGTAAATCCTTAAAATCGAAGCCCAAATACGAGGTATCGAGCACCGTTTTTTCGTTGAAACTTGCGGTGTAGGCTGCTCTTCCGTTCAAAATAAAAAAATTAATTTTTATTTTTTTTGAAGGTGAAAAAACCTCGGCAAATTGGTTGCTTTTTTGGCAAGAAATTAAGCCCAATGCCAAAGCGAGAAATAAAAGTAATCTAGTTTTCATTCGCAATAAATTATTTAGTGATAAACACCTATAATTTGTACTTTCTTACCAATTTACTCCCTGTTTTTGGCACAGTACAAATTGAGTTTTGCTTACAAAGTTATAAAAACCAAACCAATATTGTATCAAGAATTAAAGCTTGTTTTTAAGATTTTCTATTGAAACTAAATTCAGTTTATTTTACAGCAATGGTTAAATTACTCTTTACTATACTTTACAAATTTAATTGAATATTGCTTGTTATTGGCTATTATTTTAATGAAATAAATACCGGGCTGCAAATCATGAACAGAAATAAGACTATTGGTAAATCTATTCTGATACACCGGTTTACCCAGGCTATTAATAATTTCTATTTTAGCATTAACCAAATCGAACGAAGCAGTAATAAAAATTTCGGAACTTACCGGATTTGGATACAGACTGATTTGCTCCTTTTCTAAACTATTTAATACTATAGTTTTAGCCATCCACCAAGCCCCTATATCGGTGCGTGTACCGTCCGGGTCTTTCGGTGCATTTGGGTCGCCGGCATCTCTTAATGCAGAGTAGTAATCCAAATCGTACCACTGTTGATTATTAAACTTAGGTAAAACCGAAATATTTCCTTCACCTTCCACTGCGTTTTCTAAACAAGAGTAACTAATTTTAAACCCGGTGCCATCCAAAAATACTGTTTTCACAAACTGGTCTAAGTGGTTCAACATTTCATTACCCCAAATTATTGAATTCGTCAGTTCTACGGTAGAACTATCGGTTGATATTGCAGCTTTGCCGTAGTTTTTAACAATTACAGTGTGGTCTATTTTCAAATTAGCATTTTTTGCAAAAATTCCGCCGCCTCTGTAATCCCATTTCTCAGGACTTTCTTCTGCCTTATCAAATTTATTGATTTTATTAAACGCAATTATGCAATTACTAACTTTAGATTTTGAATTTTCGAAATAGAAACCGCCGCCAAAGGCTTTTTGAAAACCTCGTAATTTAGCATTTTCTACAAGCAAATATTCAAAAGTAGGACTCGAATTAAAACAATAAACATTCCCGCCTATGTCACCATGTTCTTGTCCACCTCTGGAAAGCGTTAAACCTTTAATAATACAAATAGGTTTTTCGCCCTTTTTAATCGACAAACATGGTCTACTATAGTATCCGTCAATTTTAGTCAGCAAAATATCCTCATAATTTTTTGTAAAGATAAAGTTCGAAGCCAATACTACATTTACACCTATAAAATCTATTGAAGCATAAGTTCCATGTTCGAGAATTATTGTATCGTTCTCGTTTGCATAATTAAAAGCAAATTTAACGGTCTTAAAAGGTTTTTCTCTGGTTCCGTCAGTGTTATCTTCATAAAAATCGGTGCCGGAATTGCTAACATACCAAATAGTTTTATCAGGCAATTCGCATTCGGCGGAATATGAAGCCCCCATGTCGGCTCTTGTTCCATCGGGGTCGGGCGCAATTGCAGGGTCGCCGACATTAATGCAAGGTGAAATACAAGATAAATCAAAAATAGTATCGCTCTTAAACCGCGGATTTAAATCTATATTACCTTCCCCCGGATAACCGCCTTCAATATTGGAATAGGTAACTGTAAAAGTTCCTCCACCTAAAACAGGTTTATCCACAACCTCTCCAAAATCCACGTTGTAATGATTCCAAATAATTGTACTGTTTATTTCAACTTTAGATTCGGATGCAAAAATAGCCCCATTCCCAACATTGTTGGCAATTGTTGTTTTAACCAGCTTAATATTGCTATTCATCGCATAAATAGCACTACCTTCGTCATTAAAATTAAACATAGTTTCTAATATATTATTGACGATATAACAATTTCTAATAACTGAATTAGAATTATTAAAAAAGAAACCGCCACCTCGAAATTCACATGAGTAATTACTTGCAGGCGATTTTGCATTTATAACTCTTAAATATTCAAAAGTAGGACTTGAATAGCCGCAATACACATTACCACCAGCCACTCCAGGACAATTGCCGCCGCCACTATGTCCCCCGCCATTCTTAATTGTTAAGCCTTTAATCAAACTTTTAGCTGTTTCGCCGTTAGTAAAAAACAAACAGGGCCCCTTAAAATTTGCATCTATTCCGGTTTCCAAAATATCGTTATAATCGTTAGTGAATATAAAATTAGAAGCTAATACGAAATTCTTTCCTTTAAAATTTATCGGATTATACCAACCTCGTTCCAGAATCAGCGTATCATTATCTTTTAAAAAACCATAAGCGTATTCAAAGGTTTTAAAAGGCTTCTCTTTACTCCCACTCTTAACATCAGTAATATCATCGGTTCCGTTTTTACTTAAATAATAAAGCGTCCTTGGTTTATTTGGCGCGCAATTCATACACGTATAAGCGCCCATATCAGCAATACTGCCATCGGGGTCAAGGGGCTCGTCGGGACAGCCTGCATTAATACCGGGCGAACCGTTCATTAAAGAGAAACCATTTCCAAATAATGGGTTCTGATTAATATTCCCTTTACCCGGATATCCGCGTTGTACCAAGGAGTAGGAAATATTTGCAACACCGTATATTGGAGTTTCCCATAATATTGAATTCTTTATCTCAACCGAACTTTCGGTAATTCCTATACCATATTCAATGCCACCATACTCAAACTCCCATGCACCATTATATGCAAAAGTTGTCCTATTAATTATACCAATTGATTTATGAATGCTCAATCCGCAATCTTCACCGGGATATTCTTGTACAGCGCCACCTTTTGGTGCATTGTGAGAATAGTTTGCCACAATGTATGAATGTTCGATATTGAAACTACAATTCTGCAATAATAGCGCACCTCCTACCCATTCGCCATAGAAAGATGCTTGCAAATTATTAGAACCCGCATAGTTATAGTAAAAATCAGAATAAGAAATACCAAGGGTAGCGTTCTGAGCATAAATTGCACCTCCACCATTTCTATTTGTATTATACGCTCCGTTTGTCTCAGCCATATTATTATCAAAAACACAATGCACAACAATAAGTTCGGAATTTTCAATTAATATTCCTCCACCATTTCCAAGCGGTTTGCCATTTTCAATGCAAACCCCGATTAATTTAATGTTGGAGTCCTCCGAAATATGAAATACTCTGGTTTCAAAATTCCCACTTAAGCTAGTCTTGAATATCCAAGCAGTATCATTATCGAAAATATAATTGGAAGCTATAACAAGTTTTTATTCTTAATTTTTATTTCACCTAAATAAATACCGGGTTCAAGTAAAATGGTGTCGTTATCTGCCGATGCAGTTATAGCCAAACTTATGCTCGAATATTCCGAAGGTACTTTAAGTATTTTGGCAAAAACACTACCAATGGACGTAATAAGCAGAAACAGCGTAATTACAATTGTTTTTTTCATTTGTGTTTGGTAAATAAGTAATAACAAAGTTAAGCATTTATTTTAGAAAGGCTGTTTTATTACATACAAAAATTCAATTTGCAAGAAAATTGAATTCGTTGAAGTAAAAATTGAAGTTAAGCTACATCGCATCAATTTTTTACAAATTTGCAAACAGAAAAACCAATTAGCATTTTCGATTAACCGGGTTAACTTTAAAAGTTTAAATTGCATGAGTTCTTCCATATTGGTGTTTTCGGTTGGAAATTGTGCAATAAGTTCTTCCGGTATTTTTACTGCTTCAACTTGCATTTGCTTGCCTTTTTCGGTAAGTTTAATTATCACTTTTCGGTCGTCGGCGGAACTTCGAGTGCGAGTAATTAAGCCTTGAACCTCCATGCGTTTAAGCAGTGGAGTAGTGGTGTTTGTATTCAAGATAAGGCGTTTCGAAATTTCGTTTACCGTTATTTCATCGTTTTCCCACAAAACCAACATTACCAAATATTGCGGGTACGTTATGCCCAATTTGTTGAGCATAGGTTGGTAAGCTCGAATTATAAGCCGCGAAAGTGCGTACACCGGAAAGCAAAGTTGGTTATCGAGTTTTAATAGTTCGTTATTCATAGGGGTAATTTTTTTTTGAAACAGTCTAAGAAAGCAGATGATTTGTTTATTGTATTTTATTAATATTCAGAGCTGACGGGTTTTCAAAACCTGTCAGCTCTGAAAATAAGCAGTTTATATTTTTGCTATTTCATATTTTTCAACTTTCTATACACCTACATATTCGTTAGGCATTGGCACAAGCCAATTTTATTTCAAGCTTATTGCAAAACCGCCGCCGGCAGCCAATTTAACTTTCATTTTTAGCGAACGGTCGGCTTCGAAGTTTTCTATTTTGAATGCCGTAGGATTTTTGTCCCAATGCGCATTTTCGGCATCTTTATACAGTATTCCTTGGTATTTTTTGCCTTCTTCCAAAAACGAGAAATCAACTTCAATTTCGCGTTCGTTTTCGTCCGTAATGCCACCCACGAACCAGTTTGCTGTTTCGCGCTCTTGGCGTGCAATGCAAACAAAATCGCCGGGTTCGCCGCCCAACACTTTGGTTTGCTCCCAATCGACTCCCACATCGCGAATAAACTGAAATGCCGGATTGCCTTTATAATTTTCCATTAAATCGGCTGCCATTTGCACCGGACTATAAATAACCACATACAAAGC
>JAIFNC010000031.1 GCA_020047935.1 Bacteroidota bacterium | reverse complement strand
TTTAAGCGAATCGGCAAACGAATTAGGTTCGGTTGAAGTTATTGAACAAAAAAAGCTTATTACTGTTTCGGCTGATAAAATTTCGTATAATACCGAAAACGACCCCGACTCAAATACCGCCACCGCACTTGAAATGCTCCGACGTGTACCTATGGTTACTGTGGATGGCGACGATAATATTCAGGTTAAAGGAAGCAGCAATTTTAAAGTGTTTTTGAACGGAAAACCTTCCGGAATTGTAACCAACAACCCAAAAGATTTTTTAAAATCGTTTCCGGCAAGCAATGTAAAAAATATTGAAGTAATTACCTCCCCCGGTGCAAAATACGATGCCGAAGGAATTGGCGGTATTTTAAACATTGTTACGCATAAAAAAACCTTGAGCGGTTATAGCGGTTCGGTGCGTAGCGGGGTCGATAATTATGGTTCTGTAAATGTGGGCGGAAATTTTGCAACCTCGGTAAATAAATTTACTTTCTCAATAAATGTATCCGGAAATAAAGGTTTTCAGCCGCGTTCGCGAAGTGTTTCGAACCGAATAAATTACGAAAATTTGGCATTCAATAAACTTGAAAGTGCCGGCTCTAACATAGCCGAATACGGTTCGATGTGGGGTAGTGGCGAAATTAGTTACGAAATTGATACACTGAATCTTATAAGCGCATCGTTTAATATGTGGGGAAGTAATTATTCATCGGAAAACCAATCGACTTACGGTGCTTTTGATGCTTCCGGAAATATGGTGCAACAATATGCTTTGGAGCAATTTAGCGAATCGAGTTCTATTTCGCCCGAAGTTAATATCGACTACCAAAAAACCTTCAAACGAAACAAAGAAGAAGTGTTAACTTTTTCATATTTAATTGAATTTGCGCCAAGTTCCGATTATACCAATCAGTCAATTAATAACGTGGCAAATTATTTCAATGCTAAAAATATTGTAAATGCCAACGAGTTGCAGAATGAGCATACTTTTCAGGCTGATTATTCGCTTCCGATTAAAAAAATAGGCAGCGTTGAAATGGGATTGAAGGACATTTTGCGCATACATTCCAGCGAAAGCAATGGCACAGTTTACGATTTTAATACCAATACCTATATTACCGATTTGTCGCGTTATGTCGATTTTGGCTATAACCAGAACATTATAGGAGCTTATGCAACATTTAACGGCTCTGCCAAAAAATTCAGTTACAAATTGGGCTTGCGGGTCGAAAATTCGCAAACCTACGGCACTTTTAAATCGAGCAACGGAACCGATTTTGAAAACAACAGTTTCGAATATGTGCCATCGGTTAGTGTGTCGTACCAATTTAGTATGAAAAACAGCTTGCAAATAGCTTACAACAAGCGCATTCAGCGACCCGGAATTTGGTATTTGAATCCGTATGTCGATAATTTAGACCCCAAAAACCTACGTTACGGAAATCCGAATTTAGACCCGGAGCATTATCACAGTTTCGATGCTAATTATAATTTATTTTTAAAATCGGGCAATATAAATTTAACCGGTTCCTACTCGTTTTCGAACAACGGAATCGACCGTATTTCATGGATTCAGGATGGCGATGTAATGCATTCGACCTACAAAAATATTCTGAACAAAGAAACCTATACCTTTGGGGCAAACATTAACCAAAACTTGTTTAAAAAATTAAATTTGGGAATTAACGGTTCTTCAAATTTTAGCAACATGGAAAATAATTCGGACAGTAAACAACAAAGTTCGGGTTGGGGTTTTCACAGTTCATTACGTTTGCAGTACACGATACTTAAAACGCTTAAATTTTCGATGTACGGAGGTATGTATAAAATGCCCGACGGCTTGCAAACTCGTATGACTCCTTATTATTATTCCGGACTTACCCTAACACAAGAATTGCTTAAAAAGAAACTTAGCATTTCGGTGCGGGTTAATAATGTATTTTGGAAAGAAATGAGTTTCAGAAACGAAATTGTAACCCCCTTGTTCGAACAAAAGTCGGAATCGTTTCGACCCGGCAGAAGTTATGGTTTAAACATAAGTTACCGATTTGGGCAAATGAATACGCAGGTTAAAAAAGCCAAAAAAGGTATTTCGAACGACGATGTAAAGAGCGGCGAAAGCAATAATAACAACGGATAAAATTGAGCGTTGCATTATTTCTAATTTCAAACCCGTCGAATTTTAAAAATCCGACGGGTTTTTTTTGAACAGCCTATTTTATAACTAACCTAAAACTTATAACCAATCGTTAAATTAGCCAACGATTTAGAAATGTTTACATGTGCTCCTGCAAGCGGTTCCTCGTCGTATGCCTGATAGAAAATTTCGGTTTCGGCAGTACTAAACTTCGACCAAGTTAAATCGATAAAAAAATCACTCGAGTTTATTCCTGCACCCGCCGAAAATTGGGTTGCAGCACGAGGTTTAATTTCCGACTGATTGCGATACGGTGCGCCAAACATGGCATAGCCTGCTCTAAATACAAACGAACCCATGCGTGCTTCGGCGCCAAATTTTAGGTTGCCGGTAGCCTGAAATTCATTTCTTATATACTCGTTTTCTGTCTGAAAATCGACATTGGTTGCCAACGAAGTCATTTTAATTTGCGTGTAGTCTACGTATTCATAATCGGCAGAAATTATTCCGAATTTGCCCAACAGCAACGAAGCACCTGCCACTGCTCTAAAGGGTGTGGTTATAGCATAATCGGTAACTGAGGTATTTCCTTCTATACCTTTATCATGCGATGCATAGAAATCACTGCCGTACACTTCTACGTCAAAATAGTTATCGAGTGCGGCACCGTAAGAATCGTTTACTTCCATGTAAGTAGGAGTGTGAATTGCCAAAGCTATTCGCAAAGGTGCAATAGGGCGTATGATGGCACCTAACTTCATACCAACACCGTTTGCATTCAGTTTCAGTTCTTCGTTTAATTCGAATTTATTAAAAAAATCAATTGAATCATTCGGATCCGATTCGCGATAAGTGGCCGTATAATTGTATCTCGACGAACGAATATCGATAGACATACCTAAATAAACCACATCGTTGTAATTTCCGCTTACGGCAATCGAATACTCGGTTGTTCCGCCACTTATATCTTTAGTTTTATGCTGTGTTTCGCCGTAACCTCCGTCGCGTATATCGGTATAATATACTAAGTTACCGTTTATTGTTGCCGAATCGACCAAATAAGTTTTCCAAGCTAAATCTTCGTAAAAACGATTTAGATTTGTTGCTTTATTGTCTACAATTCGGTCTAAAAAGTTGTCAGTCATAGAACTTATGGTATTAACTCCGGTGGCTGAAAACCTATTTTTAAAAGAATTTTTCTTGTTTATGGTAAATGCCGCATTTATATATTTCCAATCGCCTAAGTTTTCGTAAGCACCAATTAGCCCAAAATTGCTTAGGGCGAAAGTGCCTGAAGCATCGGGGGTAACGGTATTTCCGATGGGGAAATCGGTTTCGGTTGAAATAAAGCCCCAATTTAAGGTTGCCACAACTTCCGAACGTTTGTAAATACCCAAACCTGCGGGGTTTACATTAATGGCAGATGCATCGCCGCCCAACGAACTGAAAGCTCCGCCCATTGCGGTATAACGCGCGGTACCGAAGTTAAAATTTTGCGACAGAATAAGTGCATCGGTGGCATTTTGTGCAAAAATTCCCTGAAAACTTATAAGCAATAGTATTGCTCCTAATATTGTATTTCTCATAGCTTTTATAATTGAACGATTCGTTTTTTGAATCGTGGTTTAATTTCTTTTAGGTTGAAAATTTAGACATAGCTTTAGCTGTTTGGCAAAATATTTATTGAAATTATTTTGCCAAACATGCTAATTTATAGTGTATTACCTTCTTTTTGAACCACTGTCGGAAGAACCGGATGAACTTCGGGTGCTTGAGCCTGAACTGCTTGATGAACTCGAAGAACTTGATGAACTCGATGAACCGCTCGAAGAACTGCGTGTATTTGAACTGCCCACATTAGACGAACCCGACGAACCGCTTGAGGTATTGCTCGAAGAACGCGTATAGTTGCTGCCCGACGAGCTTGAACCACTACCCGTGCTGCTGTTTGTGCGCGAACCGGAACCAACCGACGAGCCTGAGCTGTTTGTGCTTCGGTTACTATTCGACGAATTGCGTGTACCTACATTAGCACCTGAACCGGTTGAACCTGAAGAACTGCTGCCGCTTGTAATTCGCGAACCCGAATTTACGGTGCTGTTCGAACGATTGTAATCGGTTGAACTGCTGCCGGTTGTGCTAGAATTATTGTTCGAATTGGAATTATTGCGATTTCCTGTACTGCCGGTTCTGTTGGTTCCGGTATTGGTATAATTCGATGTGCCCGAATTTTTAACATCGGTTGAACTGTTTCTGGTATAGCTGCCGGTGCCGGTACGTTCGTTTGAGCCTGAACTGCGGGTTGAATTGCCCACTGCCGAATTCGAACTGTTACGCGTGTAAGTTCCGCCACCTGAATTACTAACTCCTCCGGAACCGCTGTTTACCGTTGAAGTACGTCGGTTATTTTGGTTGTTGCCATCGGAATTGGCGCGGGTAGTACCGGTTCTGCCACCATTGGCACTCATGCTCGAACGGCTGTCGCGGTTACGCTCGAAATTACGTACTTGCTGGTTTTGCTGATACACATAATTATCGTTGTAATACGAACCCGAACCACCGTAATAGCCTGCGTTATAGCCATCGCGGTAACCATGCCAATAGCCGTGGTTGTATGAGTTCCAATAACCGTAGGGCGAATAATCCCAATAAGGCGAACCGTAGTAGGGGTTTCCGAAGTAAAAACTCCACGAACTGCCATAGTAGCCATAGTTCCAACGCGGAAAATACCAAACAGGGTCGAAATGATAATCCCAGTAACTATAATAATGCATATCGCGCTCAAATCGGCGAATACGGGTTGCATAATCGTAGTCGTAAATTACCACGGTGTTATCTTCGTCCCATTCTTCTCGGTACACTTCATCGGTGTTGCCGCTTTCATCTGTACCGGCATCGCCTCGGTAGCTTTCGCTGTAGTTTTGTTCGGTATATTCCGAATTTTGTTTATCTTTTTCGCGCTCTTTGTTGCGTTCAAAATACGACTCGTTGGGGTCTTTGTCGCCCGGTACAAAATACACATCGTCGTACACGGTAGTGTTTTTAAGTGCCGAACACGAACTTAAAACAAGTGCGCCAACTGCAATAACAATTATCTTGGTTTTCATAACGTTGGTTTTAAATCGGTTTATATTATTTATACTATTATTGTTCCAAAAATGTTTTACTAAATTTTTATTTACTCGTTTGAATAATATTTGTTTTCTTTGCAAATTATTCCGTAAAGAAACAAAAAATTAATCAATATTGTTCAACCTTTTATGGCTAAAGAAATTACAACACGTCAAGAGAACTATTCTCAATGGTACAACGACCTGGTAACTAAAGCCGATATGGCTGAAAACAGTGCAGTTCGCGGTTCCATGGTTATCAAACCTTACGGCTACTCTATCTGGGAAAAGATGCAAGCAGCCCTCGATAAGATGTTTAAAGACACAGGACACTCAAATGCGTATTTTCCCTTATTCACACATTACCGACTAAAGAACGATGAAAACGGGGGCGGTATTGTGGTAGACCCTTCGGCTAAACTTGAAGAAGAACTGATAGTTAGGCCTACTTCGGAAACTATTATTTGGAATACTTACAAAAACTGGATTCACAGCTACCGCGATTTGCCTATTCTGATTAACCAATGGGCAAACGTAGTGCGTTGGGAAATGCGTACTCGCTTATTCCTGCGTACTGCCGAATTTTTATGGCAAGAAGGGCATACCGCGCACTCAACCGCCACCGAAGCAATTGCAGAAACACAGCAAATGATTAATGTTTATGCCGATTTTGCCGAAAATTTTATGGCAATGCCGG
>JAIFNC010000006.1 GCA_020047935.1 Bacteroidota bacterium | reverse complement strand
TTGCCTGTGTGCCGGTTTGTGTTAATACGGCTGCATTGGCATCGGATAAAACCCATTGGTAACTTTCGGCATATTGCTTTGCCGTAAAAGAGTAATTTAACGAACCTACATTGGCACAAACGGTTTGATTGCCGCTTATATCGGTTATTTTGGTGGGGATGCCTTTAATAGCAACGGTTGCTACCGGACTCCAATTGCCGGGTGCGCAAGTGTTTTTGCCCCGAACCAACAGGTTTGCAGTACCGTAATAACCGGCAGCCCAATTTACACTCGACGATGCCGTAGTTCCGCTTATAGTACCTGCCGTTGCCGGTTCAATTTTCCATTCATACGAAGTGGCATTTGCCGTGGTGGTGGTGGCATACAGCTTGCTTGTTTCGCCTGCACAAACGCTTAGGTCGCCGGTGGCGGCGGTGGGTGCGGCAGGGAAAGCGCAATCTTTAATGCTAAAAGGAAACCCCGAACTTACACTCCAATTGCCGGCGGCATCAACCACCCTATAACTAAGGGTATAATCACCTACTGCCATACCGGTGGTATTGTGCGTATTGCTAAAATCAATATCGTTTCCTTTGGTAAAAGTAAATGCTGTAGCTTTACCAATACCCGGGTCGGTGCCTATAAAGTATTCACCTTTTACCAACTCAGGTTTTGCTTGTACTATAACAGCCGCAGGTTGAATATAAAAGCGTTTTGCCTCCGGTGTGCTCCATTTGCCATCGGCATCTTGAACGCGGGTATATAAAATATGAAATCCCGCAGCTAAACCGGTTGTGGGAACATTAATATTTATATTGGCATCGGCAGCCGAGGTGTATGTAAATGCCGTTGCCAAACCAAAGCCAGGGTCGGTATCGATAAAATATTCGCCGGAAATTAAGTTGGCCGATGCAGGAATACCGTTGGTAACATAAAAACCGCTTCTTTCAGTATGCCCCCAAGTTCCATCGGAATACTTAACCCGTGAATAAATAAAGTTTGAACCATTAGGCAATCCTGTAATATCAATATTCTGTGTGATAGTTACATCTAAGCCCTCGATTACAGCTATTGGAATACCCTTACCAAAGCCGGGCTCTTCATTAATAAAGTACTCAGCGCCAACAATTTTTAAATCGTTTTCCGAATAAATTTTCTGCTTAATAAATGATGTAAATAAAGTTGGTCCCCAAGTTTGATTTTCATCTTTAGTGCGGTAAAACATTAAATGAAATCCATCGCTTAGTTCTGTAACATCAATGGTTGTAGTCAGTTCAGTATCATTACCGGCTGTTAGAGTTAAAGCCTTTCCTTTACCATAACCGAGGTCGGTATCGAACGAGTATTCGGCAGCTACAATATTAGTTGGTGTACCATGTGCAATTGTCATTTTATGAAAATATTGCCAAGTGCTCATACCCCAAATTCCATTCTCGTCTTTGGCACGAATACCCAAAGCATGCAAACCGTTGGAAAGTGCGGCAACATCAATGGTTATTTCGTGGGTTCCATCGGTAGCGGCAGTTATGTTTATAGCTACCCCTTTGCCGTATCCGGGGTCGGTATCAAAAAAATATTCGAAACCGCTAATGCTTTGTGCCGAAGTTATCAAAGGAACAAAACAAACAAGCCAAAATAGTAGCTTTTGCTTCATAATTTTAGTTTGAAGTTTTGGCTTTAATAGTAAGTTTTAAACCGGTTTGGTTGCTTACCTGTGCCGGAACCGTTAATTGGTAAATGGTTGGCAAAGTTGGTAAGCCTGAAATTACATAAGGGTCAGTTCCTCCAAACATACCTAAGTCTTCACCATTTACACCAACCCCTTTGGCAGGTGATGCAACGGCAAGTTTAAATTTACTGTCGGAAGTGCCGGAACTAACAAAAACAGTACTAATAACTGCATTTTGTATATTGCCGTTCGCCGTGCCTATTGCAGCATTTGATAAATTATTAATAAATGTATTATTTGAAATGACATTAAAATTAAGACTTCCATACATAATATTATTTGCGCAATAACTGTTTCTTATAACAAACTTTGCACATAGAGCAGAGCCTATTGAACTTTCGAAGATATTATTAACTATGGTAGAAGTTGAATTTGTTGCACAAAATAAAAGATTCCAATAATTATTTCCTTGAGTACTTATGTATTTGAAAATGTAATTATTTGAAAATAATGCGTTTGATTTATAAAATGCAATTACGCTTAACTCCGTACTTACATCGGCCGCCCAATCTTGCGCATTAATTTGGTTAAAATAATTCTTTGTAATTATCGCATTATTACCATTGACATAAAGCATTGTTTTGTCGTCATCAACACCATCATAGAAATAGCATTTAGTTATGGTTATATTATCGGCATTGATAACGGCAGAGTAAAGTTGCATGCTCATTAAAATGGTACCTTCAGAACCCGGTTCAAACACCACCTTGTTTAATTGCGAAGCTTGTGAGTTTATAGTACTTGTAGGGTAATTTTCTCCTTTAAAAAAGCCGGTACCAATAATTATTAGTTTTTTGCTTATGGTATCAGCATCTCCGTACACTGCACCTGAAGCTTCCATGTATAAGGTGTCGCCGGCAGCAGCACCTGCAATTGCTTCTTTAAGGGTATGGAAATGTGCTCCAACAGTTGGATTGCTGTTTACGCGCCATTTGGTGGCGTTTATAATTCCCGAATTAATTAGGATTACAATAATAAATACAAGAAAATTTTTCATATGTTTTTTTTTATTAATTTACTGAAAGTGTCAATTAAAACTTCGATTTTTTAATTTCTTTGCGCAAGACTTATTCCTATAAACCAACCTTGACTATATGTTTTCGTTGAAATAGATTCTAAAGGGATAAGTTTCTTATTTATGGTTTGATTTAGTTGATATGTTGGTTTTAAATTATTCCGCCGAGCAACACTTACTCCACCTGTAATTGCAAATGTTAATTTCTTTGTATGGTGTAAAGAAGTTAAACCAAATAGAAAATTTGTATCTTCAAGGTTTTTGGAATCTAAACCGGCACCAATTGAAAAACCAAAACTTGATTTACACCGTGTAACTTTAGTAAAGCTTAAAATTCCTCCAAGCATTGGGTTAAAAAAATCTGTTGGCGTTTCATCTACTATTGTAAAATTCAAAGAATCATTAGCAATTGGGCTAAAATTATAAACTTTATCATTTAACCCGAAGTTAAAAAAAGTACCTGTGGTATAATTAACTTTCCAACCGCCTCTAACTAAAATAGATTGAGTAATGATTGTTTTAGATGAAACATCATCATAATCGGTAGTAAATCGCGGTTTTATTTCTGCCTTCAACTTTAAGCTATCAGCTTTTACTTGAATTACATCAGAGGAAACTGTAAACAAAGTATTGTGCTCTAACATTTCAAGTACAAGGATGATTGAACTATCTGTTTTTTTTAAATCGATTTTTGCAAATAATTTTATTAGGTTTTCAATTCCGTCGTTATAAACACCATGTTTTTTTTGTAATTTTGCACTTAGCTTTAATAAATCGTTTATACCACTTGTGAAAATACTTCCTTTATATTTTGCTCGAACTTCTGTAATTTTGTTAATGTATTTATCTCTTAATTCATTAGAAATATTACTTAACTTACTTAATTCAGTAATTACATCATAAATACTCAATAAGTCATTTGTTATTTCATTGAATTTATCTAAATCCGCGTTTACAGTATCGGTTTTTACTAATAGTGCTGATTGATTTTCTTTGAATTTAAGCATGTTCGCACTTATAGCTGAATCTAACCATTGCGGTATATAGTCTGGGATAACTATTTGTTCATGACTAAATTCAACTTTGTAATTAAGCCTGTTTATATTTGAAACCTGAAATACTACGTTATTCCCCTTTTTAACAAAAGTAGTATCTCGTTTGAAAGGGCATTTATAGGTATAATAATTTTTATGTGTTACTTGTTTTGTAACAAAATCGTATTTTACAAAATACTGCGAAAACAAACTTGAGGTACAATATACTAAAAGTGCAATTGTTATTAACTTTTTCATAGTTTTAATCCTGTTTTTTTGCTTTAATATTTACATTCAAAGTTCCGTTAACGGGTACAACGGCATTTGATATATTCATAAAATATATTTGTGGTATAGCAGAATAACCGCGCGGGCTAAAGTTGTAGTTGGCACCATATATTCCCAAATCGGTACCGTCGGTACCGGCTTTAACAATTGGCGATGTAGTAGGGTAAGTAAAGTATTTGGTTAAATCTTCCAACCCTAAAAATTTTGGGTCGGTATTATTTAAATTACCTCCTCCAAGATTCGTTGCACCGGGTATAATAGGAAGAGTTTTTGCTTCAATCATCAAATTTGGGGCAAATGTAATGTTGTTATTGAATGTGCAGCCTGAACAGCCGTTATCAGGGGCTTCAGTTTCCTTATAGCCTGTTAAATAAAATATATTATTGAAAACCATTGAGTTGTTACAACTCTGAAAACTCCAAGAAGTTGCAAAGTAAAATACGTTGTTAAATATTAAGGTGCTTGAGTTTGTATTAACCAAAGGTCCTTTTTTAAACAAATTATTTTTGAAAACTGTATTATCAAAATTTGGTGACATTATTATTTGACCTGAAACTTGATTTCCTTCAAAAATCCAATTATCGCAATTTTCGGTAGGTTTATTTAATATATAACCAGTGAAAGCAAAGTTGCAATTTTTAAAAAGTATATTATGCGTATCCGTTGAAGGGACAATCTGAGGGTTACCACCTTCAGTATGCAGTCCAATAAAAGAGCTACCGGTTGCTGCTGCCGTAATAGTAATTGCTCCAAATTTGGGTTTTAAATCGAATTGGTCGTCGGGTGTATGCGCGGTGCCAATTATGGTAAGTTTTTTAGTTACGGTTATTGCACCGTAACTTGTTGCCGAACCACTCACATAAATGGTATCGCCGGCAGTAGCAGCAGTAATAGCAGCCGCAATGGTAGTGTACTGCCCCGGTGCCAGTGGGTCGTTGTTTACTGTTATAATACGGCGTTGGGCTTGCGTAAATGCTATAAGCCCAAAAAGCGTTAAAAAGAGTAATAGTTTTTTCATGGTATACGAGTTTTAAGATTTTAAACTGAAATTTCTAACCACACCGAAACCAATAGAAATCGGTATTGTAGTAAAAAGGGCTTGTTTTAATTCGTTAAAATAATTCAAAAAAGCCGTTTTTTATTTGTACCTAATATTTAGTGGTTTGTTAATACAAAGTTAAACAATTATAAACAAAAAAAAAAAATGGAATAAAAAAATAAATTAGTTAAATGTATATAGTAAAGCGGTTTACTTACAAACAAAGGTTTGTAGGCATTTTTTGGGGTGAGTGGAATATGCTGTAAAACATGTTTATAAATGTGCCGGCGTTTAGTTTCCGGTGGAAACCAAAGCCTTGGTAATTGGCTTTGAATTTTCCGGCAGGAAAATTTATACGCCGTAATTATTTTGGGCTTTGAATTTTTCGGCACGAAAAATTTAAACGCCGGAAAAATAAAAAATTTAACCACCGGGAAAAAAATAACACGCCGGGAAAAAGAAAATTTTATTTTTGCAACAAACTTAAATTATGAAAGCTATCAAACGCCCCGATTTGCTGCACGGTAAATTTTACCATATTTACAACAGGGGCTTCAACAACCGCAATTTATTCGAAAAAGATGCCGAATACAGGCGCTTTTTGTACTATGTTAATGCATTTACGGGTTCTGTTGCCGAAATATTTGCATGGTGCTTGCTTAAAAACCATTTTCATATGTTGGTACGCA
>JAIFNC010000039.1 GCA_020047935.1 Bacteroidota bacterium | reverse complement strand
AGTACGCGTGTAATAGTAGCCCATTTCCATAGCAGTTTGCGTTTGTTCCATACCAATCATATAGGTAGGAAGCGCAAACAATAATGCTCCATTGGTTAATATCCAGAAACCGTATGCACTTATCTTATCGCTCCATACATAGTTATTAGCCAGCGCATTGGCACGCGAAGTCATGTATAAGAATGCAATTGAAATGTAACCAAATGCACCCAACAACGCAACGTGTCCGTGCGGCATAATTAAGTAAGTACCATGCGAATAGTAGCTTATGGTTGGTGTATTAATTACCATTCCGAAGAAACCGGCACCAATCCAATTTAGAATTGCCGAACCGGCAATCCACATAAAAGGAACTGCAAAACTAAATTCTTCGCCCGAATGTAATTTTTCTCTTTTATTTCGCATAGCTTCAATAATCATTAAAGCCAACGGAAGGGGTTCGAGTGCCGAGAAAATACCTCCAATGGCAATCCGGTACTTGTCCAAACCTTGCCACCACAAATGGTGCCCAACGCCCAACGTTCCGCTTAACGATATTAAAAACAGTTCGAAAAACATTACTCGTACGGCGGTTTTGTGGGTAATTAAGCCCAACGAAACAGTAAAGAAGGCAATTACACCGGCGGCAAATAACTCGAAAGTCAATTCTACCCACAAAAACAAATAAAACTTAAACCCACGCTATTTCTTTGAAATTGAAGTAATTAAATTTTCTTTCATTCCTAAATTACTTACAATAAAATGCGCAACATCGGCTCGCGGAATTTGCCCGGTAGCCAATTTTCCTTCCGAAAGTGCGGTATAATTTCCGGTTACGGGCAAATCGGTTAAACCGGTTGGGCGTACAATAGTAAACGAAAAACCGCTCGATTGCACCAAGTTTTCTTGAAGTTCGTGGTCTTTAATTACGTTTCGCAAAATAGCAAGCATTGTAATTCGCAATAAAAAAGGCAATTGCTTTCTGCTGCTGCCGGCACCAACCGAACTGATTACCCAAATACGAGCCGATTTTCCGGATTTTTTAAGTGCCGCAAGTACATTGGCTGTTCCGCCGGAACGCAACGTGCTTTTGCCCAGTGCATTGTTGCCTAACGCAATAATTACGTGGTCAAATTGATGATTTTCGAAAATTGCTTGAAACGACGCTATGTTGGTTACATCGGTCTCAATTACTTGTAACATCGGATTCGTTAATTCAATTTTCGACGGATTACGAACCGCCGCAATTACATGGTGGTTTGCAGCCAAGGCTTGTTTCATAATTTCGGTGCCGGTTTTTCCGGATGCACCAACGAGTAGAATTTGCATGGTATTTCAGTTTTTTTTCAAAAATACGAAAATAATTTAAACTAATCTTAACAGCACCGTAACTTTCAGTTAATAAACCAAATCTATTTTTGGTTAAAAATAAACTTTGCTAAAAACTATTTAAGTTATGATAAAGCAAAAACGCAGAAAATTAGATGTATTGGTTATTTCGGACGTACATTTGGGCACTTACGGTTGTAAAGCGAAGGAATTATTAAGCTACTTGAAAACTGTAAAACCAAAAATTCTGGTACTAAACGGCGACATTATCGATATTTGGCAATTCAGCAAAAGTTATTTCCCTAAATCGCACCTGAAAGTTATAAAACATCTTACCAATTTGCTTGCAAAAGGTACAATAATATATTATGTAACAGGCAACCACGACGAAATGCTGCGTAAATTTGAAGGCTTAAAACTCGGACGTTTTTCGATTGTAAACAAATTGGTGCTTGACATGAACGGCACCAAAACTTGGATTTTCCACGGCGATGTGTTCGATGTGGTTATGAAAAATTCGAAATGGCTTGCCAAACTTGGTGGAAAAGGGTACGATTTGCTTATTTTACTAAATACTTTTGTTAATTGGATAAGTGAAAAAGTACATGGTGGTAGATTATCTTTTTCGAAAAAAATAAAATCGGGCGTAAAATCTGCACTAAAATTCATTGACGATTTTGAGCAAACCGCCATTGATATTGCCGGAGCCAAAGGCTATGAAAATGTCATTTGCGGGCATATTCACCAACCTGCAATGCGCGATACAATAACGCTCGACGGCAAAAAAGTTTGTTATATGAATTCGGGCGACTGGGTGGAAAATATGACCTCGCTTGAATATGCAAACGGCGAATGGACAATTTACGAATTTGCTAAAGACCCCATTGCACAAAACTACGAAACAACTGATTTAATAAGCGAAACAACCTTGGAAAAGGCTGATTTTGCCGGCAGCAGGCTATTTCAAGATTTATTGGCCGAATTTCAAATGGCAGGGCTTACAAAAAACTAACACACTATAACCAACATACCATGAAAATTTTATACGCAATACAAGGTACCGGAAACGGACATCTTAGCCGAGCCCACGACATTGTTCCGTTGTTAAAAAACAAGGCACATGTCGATGTACTTGTTTCAGGCATTCAGGCCGATTTAAAAGCACCTTTTGACGTAAAATACCGACTAAATGGACTAAGTTTTATATTTGGCAAAAAAGGCGGTGTCGATTTATGGCAGACTATTAAAAAAGCCGATTTTACAAAATTAGCTAAAGAAATACGAACCTTGCCGGTGTATAATTACGATTTAATTATTAACGATTTTGAACCGGTATCGGCTTGGGCAGCAAAACGTTGGGATGTACCTTGCATTTCGCTTAGTCATCAGTCGGCTGTACTGCATAAAGCGGCACCAAAACCAGAAACAACAGATTTGCTTGGAAAAGCTATACTAAACTATTATGCACCAACCGAAAAACAATACGGTTTTCATTTTGATAACTTTGGCGAAAATATTTTCACCCCGGTAATAAGGCAACAAATTGCAAACGCAAAAGCAACCGATTTAGGACATTACACCGTTTATTTACCTGCTTATTCCGACGAAAAACTGATTAGCATTTTGCAAAACTTTCCGCAGGTAACTTGGCATGTTTTTTCGAAACATACGCAAACCGATTATACCGCCAACCATATTCAAATAAAACGCATTTCGAATGCCGAATTTATTGAAAGCATGGTAAGTGCCACCGGAATTTTGTGCGGTGCCGGTTTTGAAACACCCGCCGAAACCTTGTATTTGGGCAAAAAACTAATGGTAATACCTATGCGTAACCAATACGAACAACAATGCAATGCAGCCGCACTTGAGGCTATGGGTGTGCCATGCATCAATTATTTGAACCATAACGCAATAAGTAAAATTTCGGCATGGCTTAATGAACCGAATGCGCTTAAAATAGCTTATAAAAACGAAACGGAGGAAATATTAGACCGCATAATTAGCGAGTGGAAAGTAAGAATTTACGAAAATCGAACAGCGCTTATTACCAATTTTGATCAAGCTATGGCTTATTAAGTTTAAACCAAATTGGTTGCTTGGCTAGTATTTCGACATTAGCCTTAGCGACTTATAAACAAGAGTTCACATAAAAATAAAATTTGAATTTATCCGATGGAAATTAAAGAAAAACTGATAAAAGAGCAGGAACTATTGAATGCATCGCAATATAATGCAGCAGGTGGCGAAAACGCAGCGAAACTGCTCATGCGTTTGCTTGGGTTAAACAAAATAAACCAAATTTATGCAAAACATTCGAATTGCACTGCCGAAGAATTTATCGATTCAGTGCTGGAAGAGCTTGGTATTCAGTTCGAAGTAAGTAATGAAGAACTTGAACGAATACCAAAATCGGGCGCATTTATTAGCATTTCTAATCACCCGTACGGCGGTATTGACGGATTAATTCTGATAAAAATACTGTCGATGGTGCGCAGCGACTATAAGCTTATGGCCAATTTTTTACTACAACGAATTAAACCACTAAGCGATAATATTTTAGCAGTAAATCCGTTCGAAAACAAAAAAGATGCTGCTTCGAGTATAAAAGGCATAAAAGAAAGCTTAAAGCACTTAAAAGCCGGACATTGCATTGGTTTATTTCCGGCGGGCGAGGTTTCTACCTACAAAACCGAACCGAATGTAATAACCGATAAAAAATGGGATGCTTCAATCGTAAAATTTATTCGAAAAGCAAATGTATCTGTTGTGCCTATTTATTTTGAAGGTTCCAACAGCCGAATTTTCCACTTACTTGGGCTAATTCACCCAACTTTGCGAACGATAAAACTGCCTTCGGAACTTTTCAACAAAAAAAATAAAGTAATAAAAGTGCGCATTGGCAACCCGGTTTTTGCCAAAGAACAAGAAGAGTTTGCCGATTTGGCGAAATTCGGACGGTTTTTACGTGCAAAAATATATTCGCTTCAAACGGCTATTGAAGTAAAACCGTTTTTTAAAGCACGACTTGGCAAATCGAAAAAAGTAAAGCCTATTGCCGAACCGGTTCGACTTCAACTTATGTTGAATGAAATAGATGCGATAAAGGAAAAATGCTTTTTGTTCAATAACAACGAATACCATGTTTATTGCTCGCCTTACGCCCAAATACCGAATATAATGCAAGAAATTGGCAGGTTGCGCGAAATAACATTTAGAGAAGTGGGCGAAGGTACAAACAGCGAAACCGATACCGACGAATTCGACTTATACTACCACCATTTGTTTATTTGGGATACCATTCGAAATCAAATTGTGGGAGCTTATCGTGCCGGCAAAGGAAACGAAATTTATTCGACTTATGGGCGTAAAGGTTTCTATATAAACAGTTTATTTAAAATTGAAAAAAAGTTTTCGTCGGTACTTAACCAATCGGTTGAACTAGGCAGGTCGTTTATTGTTCAAGAATATCAAAAAAAACCAATGCCCTTATTTTTGCTTTGGAAAGGAATTTTATACTTTTTGCTCAAGAACCCGGAATTTCGGTATTTAATTGGACCGGTGAGTATTAGTAATCAGTTTACCAATCAATCAAAAGCAATTTTAGTTGAATTTATTAAAGCAAACCATTTTAATAAAGAATTGGCAGCTTTAATTAAACCACGCAAAGCTTTCAAAGTAAAAACAAAAGGTATTGATACCGAAATACTTACCACCGCTGCCGGAACCGATATGCAGAAACTGGATAAAACCATAAAAGATATTGAACTAAAAAGCTTAAATATCCCGGTTTTGGTGAAAAAATATCTGAAACTGAATGGCAAAATTATAGGCTTCAATATTGACCCAAAATTTAACGACGCATTAGACGGGCTGCTTATTTTAGACTTGTATAATGTACCTATTGAAACCATTACATCCTTATCGAAAGAGCTGAATGACCACACTATTTTAAACCGTTTTGCGAAAATTGTTGAAGTTTAAATTGAAGCATTTTGCACGTTATAATTTTCATAAAAAAAGCCTTTACTCGCAGATGGTTGAGTAAAGGCTTTTACCGAATGTACAGATGAATAAGAATTACGTTTCATTATGAGCCAATGAAAAACATTTAATTCCGAAACAAAGATAGTAAGGTATTGTTAATTAAAGGTTAGGCT
This sequence comes from Bacteroidota bacterium, assembly GCA_020047935.1. GTDB lineage: Bacteria > Bacteroidota > Bacteroidia > Bacteroidales > JAIFNC01 > JAIFNC01. Next base: position 315 of record JAIFNC010000039.1, on the reverse strand, counting down.
ATGGTTAAGCATTTGTGAAATTATAAGTTTTATTTCACCCCTTCAATTTCAATAACGCACTCTTTATTTCATGCGTTCGTATTTGCAGCAACCGTGCAGTTTGTCGTACACTGCATCGTTTGCTTTAATGGCTTTGGTGTCGTGTCCTACGCCTGCAACCACCGTCTGAATTTTGGTTACATCGGTTTTGGTTTCGTTGAAAGCCACGGTAAGCACTTTGGTTTCCTTGTTCCACTCGGCAGTTTGTATGCCTTCCAAGGTTTTTACCGCTTTTTCAATTCGTGCTTTGCACATACCGCAATTACCTGCTACATC
>JAIFNC010000100.1 GCA_020047935.1 Bacteroidota bacterium | reverse complement strand
TGTTTTCGGTGGCATCAAGTCCGGTGCTTATTACCGTATTCCATTTAGCTACATCGATTTGGTCGCGTTTTACCACTTCGTTGGTATTGTTTTTCCCTAAATTAACCGTAAAATTTATGCCGGTAGTTACCAAGGTAGTTTTAGTGGTGGTAATTGCCCCGGAAACCGGATTAATAAGGTCGAAATATCCCGGTTTTGTAATCGAAAAAACCAGAAAACCATCGGGGCTTGATTGAACATACCAGCCGTTGGTCGTTTTAATTTCGGTGGTACTGCGAAATGTTTGTGCAGAAATAAATCCGGTAATTAAAAGAAAACTCATTGACATTAATAACATTGCCACTTTCTTTTTACCAAAATTATCGCCAAAACCCTTGGAATAAAACATGACATTGAAGCTGCTAAAAATAGCATTCATAAAGTTGTATTTTTGCACCATATACCTATTTTTTTTTCAAAAAAGTAAAACTAAAAATAATCTTTCACACTCAAAAGGTAATACGAAATTAGAAAAAAAAAGTTACAGAAAAAAATCGAATGCAATTATTGGTTAAAGGCAATTTAATTGTACGCTAAAAACAGCTTTGATGCAATGTTAAGTTTTGGTTAATTATTCAGGTGTTTTATCTTTAATTCTCGCCATAAATTTAACCATCACTTAACTATTGCTTAAACTGCAATTAACGCTATAGTAACATTAAGCATATACTTTTGCGCCAAATATAATATGAATCAAAAGTGCAAAAATTTATGAACTCAAAATCACTTTCAAAAAGCATTGTTTTTCTTGCAGTATTGCTGTTTGGCAGCTCAATAGTTTATTCGCAAAACAAAAGTATTCGCGGAGTAATAATTGATGGTCAAACAAAAGAAACGTTAATAGGCGCTTTAGTAAAGGTTGTAGGAACACAACTTGGCGCTACTACCGACGTTGATGGTAAATTTATAATAAACAATGTAACGGCAGAAAAATGCAATTTGCAAATTTCGTACATTTCGTATTTGACTAAAACCGTTGAAAAAGTAGAAGTAAAATCAGTTGACTTTTTAACCATTGAGCTACAGTCGGATAATATTAATGTAGAGGAAATTGTAATTACCGGTGTTAAACGAACCAACACCGAAAGCTCACTTATTAATTCGATTCGAACTACCGATTTGGTTATTAACGGTATTTCGAGCGAGCAAATAAAGAAATCGCAAGACCGCGACGCTTCTGATGTAGTAAAACGCGTTTCGGGAATAACCATTCAGGACAACCGATTTGTAATAGTTCGCGGATTGAACCAGCGCTACAACAGTGTTTGGCTTAACGGTGCAGCAGCCCCAAGTTCCGAAACCGATGTAAAATCGTTTTCGTTCGATATTATTCCCGGTTCAATGATTGACAATTTGCTGATTTACAAAAATAACGCACCCGAATTGCCTGCCGATTTTGCCGGAGGTTTTGTAAGTATTTTTACCCAAAACATGCCTGATAAAAATTCCCTCAGCATTTCATACAGTACATCGGTTACGCCCGGTACTACCTTTACCGATTTTCTCCAATACCAAGGCGGTAAAATGGATTGGGCAGGTTTCGATGACGGAACTCGCGCATTGCCCGTTGGTTTTCCGAACAATCTTAAAAGCATTACCAATAAAAACCTACTTGCCGAATATGGCAGAAAACTAAACAGCAACTGGGTTACCAATCAATCAATAGCATTGCCCGACCAACGTTTGGGGGTTAATTTCACCCGAAAATTTTCGGTAAACCATTTGAAATTTGGCACAAGCACTGCCATTTCGTACAGCAACACTTCAAAAAACACCGACATAAAAACACTTGACTACCAAGTATACGATTTTATAAATGATTTATCGGTTAAAAATTTCGATTTTGTGGACGAACAATATGCTAAATCGGCAAAAATCAGTGTAATTCATAATTGGGCACTATTAATCAATTCAACAAATAAAATTGAATTTCGCAACCTTTTTAACCAAAATGGAACTTCAAAAACCACCATTCGCGAAGGCTACGAATACACCAACGGCGAATATATACGCTCATACGAAATGGGATACATGTCGCGCAGTACGTATATGGGACAACTTGCAGGCAGCCACGGTTTCGGAAAATCGAAGATTGATTGGAACATAGGCTATGCCTACGCTAATCGACTTGAACCGGACTTAAAACGCATCGAAAGTTCAAGAAATGAAGAAATTGACAGCCCAAATTATGGTCAATTTCAAGCAGCCATCGATTATTTTGTATCGCCATACTATACCGGAAGACTTTATACTAAGAATATTGAGCATTTATGGTCGGCAGCACTAAATTTTGAAAGGGAATTGAATTTAGGAAGCATAAAACCGGTGTTGAAAGCCGGATTTTATGGCGAAACTAAAGACCGTGAATTTAGTGCGCGTAATTTAGGTTACAAGCGCGGGAGTTATAATTTCGACCAAAATATTTTATACAAACCAATGGCCGAACTATTCAATGCAGAAAATATAAACGAGAACACCGGTTTTATTTTAGATGAAGACTCGAAAAAATCGAATGTTTATCAAGCATCCAATAATTTAGCCGCAAGTTATGCAGCCATAAAATTGAATTTTGCCACCAAATTTAATTTGTATACCGGAGTTCGTGCCGAATATAATATTCAGCAGCTTGAAGGACACGATGCCGGAGATAAGCCGGTAAGTATTGAAAACGCTAAACTTAACTTTTTCCCTTCGGTAAACTTAAGCTATAGTTTAAATAAAACCAATTTGCTTCGAATTGCCTACGGCAAATCGATAAATCGTCCGGAATTTCGCGAAATAGCACCTTACAATTATTTCGATTTCGAAACAAATGCCGGCTATTCGGGCAACCCTGATGTTAAAGATGCTCAGATTCATAGTTTCGATTTCCGATATGAAGTATACCCGAATGCCGGTGAAAATTTTTCGATAGGGTTATTCTATAAAAATTTCATAAACCCAATTGAGCTTCGATTTAAAGAAACCGGTTCGGGCTTGGCATATACTTACCAAAATGCCGAAGGCGCAAGAAGCGTTGGAGCAGAATTAGAATTGCGAAAATCGTTGGTTGATGTTCGGTACTTACAACATTTCAACGTGGTTATTAATGCATCGGTAATAAGCAGTCAAATTTATTTCAACGAGCAATCTATTGAACGCGACCGCACGATGCAAGGTCAATCGCCTTACATTGTAAACACCGGTTTGTTTTACCAGAACGAAGAAAAAGGTTTAATGATGAGCTTGTTATACAATATTATCGGCCCGCGAATTTACAAAGTTGGTGCGGTAAAGCAAAAAATTGAAGAAGACATTCCGAACGTGTATGAAATGCCTCGACATTCGTTGGACTTTACCTTAAGTAAAAAATATAACAAATTCGAAATTAAAGGCGGAATTGTAAATCTGTTAAACCAAGAAGTAGTTTTTCGTCAGTTAGTTAAATTTAGCAACGATACCCAAAAAAGGGTTCAAAATACAAAAGTATATAATACCGGCAGATACTTTTCATTGGGGGTAACCTTCAATATATAATCGTTTTTTTTTTTGCATTCATATCATATTTTATTTCCTGTCGGCGTTGTTGCCGGCAGGATTTTTTTTTACTAAAACTATAGGTTCAATATTAAGGTAATGTTAATTGTTTGATAATAATTTATTGACAATTTGCTTACGTTAAGTTAATGTTCATTAGGTTTCTTTGCAGTGTAATTTAAAACAAGAATTACACGAACAGAATTTAACTATTAATTACTACAACTTTTATTGAAAATGAGAAAATCAATTTTTAACTTACTTACACTATTTTTAAGTGTTTCGCTGGCTTTTACAGCTTGTAGCGAAGAAAACGATAAATTAGTTACCGGTGTGTCGTTAAATGTAACTACACTTGAGCTTACTGTAGGCAAAACTTCACAACTAACGGCTACCGTTTTACCTGAGACCGCAGAAAACAAAAATGTTGCTTGGTCATCGAGCAATACAGCTATAGCTACCGTAAGCGAAACAGGTTTAGTTACCGCAGTAAAAATTGGTACTGCTGCAATAACCGCAACAACCGCAGAGGGCGCAAAAACTGCTGTTTGTAATTTAACAGTTGGTGCAAAACCTGCTATTAATGTTACAGGAAATATTGCTGCAAATACCACATGGACAGCCGACAAGGTGTATATTTTGGACGGACCTGTTTATGTAAAAGAATCGGCAACCTTAACCATTGAACCCGGAACCTTAATTAAAGGTAAAAAAGCATCGGTTCGCCCTGCACTTATTATTGAGCGCGGTGCTAAAATTATGGCAAACGGCACAAAAGAACTTCCTATTGTATTCACTTCCGACCAGCCAAAAGGTCAGCGTGCTTCAGGCGATTGGGGCGGCATTATTATATGCGGAAAAGCTAAAATTAACGTAGTAGGTGGCGAAGCCGAAATTGAAGGCGGTATTGGTTCGAAATATGGCGGCACCGACGACAACGACAATTCGGGTACCATGCGTTATGTTCGTATCGAATTCCCGGGTATTCCGTTTGAACCGAACAAAGAAATTAACGGTTTAACTTTGGGTGGTGTAGGCAAAGGTACTATTTTGGAATATATTCAAGTATCGTTCAGCGGCGACGACTCGTTCGAATGGTTTGGCGGATCGGTAAATGCCAAATACATTGTAGCACACAGAGGTATCGACGACGATTTTGACACCGATTATGGCTACAGCGGTTATGTTCAATATGCGGTATCGTTACGCGACCCAAACCTTGCCGATGCAGCAGGCGACTCAAATGGCTTCGAATCGGATAACGATTCAGGCGGTTCAACCAACACTCCGTTTACAAGTGCTACTTTTTCGAATGTAAGCGTTTTCGGTCCGGTTTCAACACCCGAAGCTACGTATAATGCAAAATACAACACCGCTGCTCGTTTGCGCCGCAATACCCAACTTAAACTGCACAACATGGTATTTGCCGGTTTCCCTTACGGTTTGCTTATTGAAGGTCCATCGCAAGCTGCCTACACAGCAGGTTCGTTGGTTATTAAAAATAGTATTTTGGGCGGAAATAAAGCCGATTACAAAGACGACACTTATTTGGAAAGCACCGTTTTTGAAAATGCAGATAATGCTAATCGCAAATTTGCCACCAACGATGCGCTAATGTTAAACAGCCCGTATAACCTTACTGCACCTAACTTTATGCCTAAATCGGGCTCGCCATTGTTAAGCGGTGCCTCGTTTACCGGTTTGCCCGCATTTTTTAAAGCAGAAACTTTTGTAGGTGCCTTTGGTTTATCGAATTGGACAGAAGGTTGGACAAACTTCGACCCACAAAACACAGATTATTAGTATTATATAATTTTTCCCTTATGCGTTGCAAAAAACACTTTGCAACGCATTTTTTTTTATCAGAAAACCAACGATGTAAATTTTCCGGTTTTTAGAAAATTTACTACCATTTTGTTTACTTCGCTATTGAAAACCAATTCAACATGGGCAGCTTTAACGAAAACAACGTCCTTTTCAATTCCCATTTTAGTCATTTCGGGCAAGAGCACCCCATCGTTATCGCCATTTAAAAAATAATTATATCCGTTCTCTTTGCCTCTTCCACCGCTTATAACGCCAACTTCGGCAGCCGGAATGGGGTATCTGCTTGCGCCGGTACTTTTATTGGTAGTAAGGTTTTTTAAATTTGGTCCTACAATAAAACGCGCCAACGACCATTGTACAAAAAAATCGGCAACCGGCGAACCCTGATTTGGTGGCGCTACCATTACAATTCGGTGTATAAACGGAAAATTTGAATCGGTTTTAATGTGTTCATACAGTGTGCGAACTACCAAACCACCTAACGAATGAGTTACAAATGAAATGGTGTCATAGTTTTCTTTTCTAATCTTAGTAATTAGAAGCTTTCCAACCGAATCAATATCGCGCACTAGGCTCGGATACCAATAAATTTCGCTTTCGAACCCGCTTTTTTCAATGGTATTTTTAATTTTCGATAATTCTAACCCTATACCGCCCAACCCGTGGACTATATAAACTTTATAACTTGCTTTTATACTGATAGATATCAATAAAGCAACCGTAAAACAAAAGGCATGTAGTGTTTTCATCTTTTTGAATTTATGTGATTTACCCCGAATTTAAGTATTCATATAACCCCGAAAACACTGTTTTAGTATTGCATTAAATTAAACAGTTTATTTAATTATAAAGAAAGATTGCAAGCACTTTTAATAAGTAAAATTCTTCGGCTAAATCTTTTTCTTAATTTTGTTGAAAATAAAATTGTAACATCGCTATTTTTTTTTCAAATTTGAAAAAAGTTTCAAACTAAAACCGCATAACAAAAACCGAGTATATATGATAAAATTTTTTCAATGGCTTTTCAAAAGCTCTTCGCCTAAAACAATACGTGTCGAAGATTTGTATTATATTGAGCGTAGGCTTATTATGGGCAAAACCGACGATAAAAGCGGGCTAATTGATTCGATAAGCTTAAACAACGGCGCTAAATTCGAAAAATTGGTATTCACCAAAAAAAATGTAATTGAATCGCAAAACCGAGGTATCGCAAAAACGCTTCAAAATATAGATGTTTTAATTGAAGACGAAAAAATTACCGATTACTTTGAACAAGCCCGAACCGGAAACCTTCGATTCAGTTTCATTTACAAAACCATGAACGGTAAATTTTTGCTTTACGGCGAAAACAACGGTATGGAAGTTAAAAAAGCAATTGGTAAGCATCTAATTTTTAGTGGCGAAGAACAAGATACTTTTTATACACTTACTACCGATTGTGCCCAACAACTGATTGGTAAATAATGTTTTCGCAAGATTATTGGAACATTCAATACAACACAAAACAAACCGGCTGGAACATAGGCTACGCCTCGCCGCCGGTTGTTTTGTATTTCGAAAAAATTGAAAACAAAAACCTTGAAATATTAATTCCGGGCGCAGGCTTGGGTTTTGAAGTTGAAGCCCTTTATAATATGGGTTTTACCAATCTATACTATTCCGATTTTGCTCCCGAAGCCTCCAATGCTTTTGAAAATCGTTGTCCGGAATTTCCAAAAGACCAAATTCTAACCGGCGACTTTTTTGCATTGAACAAGTCGTTCGATTTCATCGTTGAACAGACTTTTTTCAGCTCGCTCCCACCCGATTTAAGGGATGAATATGCCCGTAAAATGCGCAGCTTGCTTAAACCCGGCGGTAAATTGGTCGGTTTATTTTTCAATCGCAACTTCCAGCCCGGAAAACCACCGTATGGAGGTTCGGAAACTGAATACGTTTTGTTGTTTTCACAATATTTTAATGCAGTGAAATTTATTCCCGAACTAAATTCAATAAAACCAAGACTGGGAACTGAACTTTGGGCTGAAATCAGTAATACCGATTGAGTAAAACAAAAACACTCGTCAAACCCTATTCGTTTAACGAGTGCAATAAACAACTAATCAGTTAAATAAACCTTAACTGCCTAAACTATTTTTTTAAAAACTATAACTTATTCCGCTAAAAATTCCAAACGTAATTGGATAATTATACGTAACTTTATTCGTATTTACCGGAGTAAAAGAATATTTTACCAAAGGCTCTAAATTAATAGACATGTAATTGCCCAAATTATACGTAAAACCAAGCCCTGCACCTGCCGAGTAAAGCACTTTGTTCAAGTTTCCTGTTTCACCTTTCCAAAATACATTTTCGCCTTTACTTACCGATGCATGGTTGCCGGTTAAGATGCCGGCGGTAAAACCGGATAGCAAATTAACATCAACTCCCAAACTGAACAAATGGTATTTGGTCATAAGCGGAACTTCCACATAATTAAACTCTTGCCTAAGGTCGAAATCTTTTGAATAAATCGAAAGTACTACCGGGTTAACTTCGTTTTCCGGATTAAACACTGCCGCTTTTGCATAATTAATTTGGTCGAAATTAATTGCAACATCAGCAGAACTCGAAGAAAAACTTTTTATTTGACCATTGGCCTCTTCTCGCAAAGCAATGCCTTCTACCAACTGAGTTCGTTTATTCATATAAATACCGGTTCTAAAGCTTAATCGTTTCGAAACCTTGAACGAAATATCGGCACCGGAGGTAAAAGTTGTCAATGCTCTTTCAACCGATTGGTATTCAGAAGCTTCAATAGCCGGCTGAAATAAATCGCCCGTTACTACTTCAGGCATACCCACGCTAAACGCCATGGACGGACCAGCCGAAGTACCTACACTGTATTTTCGCTTGCGCCACGAAACATGGGGAGTTACGGCATTATCAACCACATTATTACCGGTAAGCTGTAAAACATCGAAGTTCGTAATTGGGTTCAACTGCTCCGTTTCTTGGCTCTTCCTTTTTCTGCTGTTAATAAATTGCAAAACGGCAAGTTCGTCTGCCGGGTCGTAAATTTCAGTAGCCGATTCTTTTTTCAAATCAAAAACAGCACTGTTTTCAGTTACTTCATTTTGTGTATATACTTGAGCAATAGGCGTTTGTTTTATTGAATTAATGAAATTTGGTTCATTGGAATTTTTAGTTTCTGTTATTGCCAACAATTGGTTTTTATATGCCGAATTTTGTTGCTGCAATTCGGTTAATTCTGC
>JAIFNC010000024.1 GCA_020047935.1 Bacteroidota bacterium | reverse complement strand
GCCGGCAAAATACAACGACTACGTAGTACGCAAAGCTGCAAACTCGTTCCTAATACGCAGAGCCGCTTAATTAATTCATTTTTATTAACCCAAAAGCCCGACTAAAAAACTGTAAGTCGGGCTTTTTTTTGTATCATTTTATTTCAGCAAAGAAATAAATTCATCGTCAATGTGTTGCGGTTCGGTGCCTTTATTGGTTACAATTACCTAAATAATGCCGAAAACGCACTTCAAAATCTAAATCGAAAAAGTAGTATACAAATGGCAGTTTTACTGTTCGCCGGCTGCACCAAGTAAATTATGGTTTGCCATTTGTCAATAACGAAATTTTGGCAACTAAATTTGTTGAAATTTTAATTGCAACAAAGCAGCATGTAATCTTAACTTCAATATAAAATTAACGAAATAAGTGCAATTAATGCTACCGTAATTGGTATAATAAATATTGCAAAAATGCTTAATAAAGCACTTGTTTTCAAAAATGTGCGCAACGGTTTTTCTTTATAAAATCGCATTATTCCTATAATTAAATGTACGTTTACGGCACAAATTAAACCAAAAACAAGCCAATTCGGAATTTCAATTAAATAGCTCAATGCTAAAACTGCGGTAAATGTTACAAATAAAAAAGAAAAAAAGTAGAAAGTAAAAACCAAATGGTTTACATAATTGCCTTTTCTGTAATAAAATAGCTTTAAAAATAAGGCAAAAAGCGGCATCAAAAAGAAAAATGAAATTGGAATATTATTAGCAAATGCTTCCAGTATACCACTTCCTCGTTTTTTATAAAATTTGAGCGCTTTTGTGTATAGCAATTTGGTTAATCTGTTATCTTTATCAGTAAGCCCCATTGCTTTAAGCATTTCTTCTTCAGGTGCTTTGGCTGCTATAAGCGAATCGAGCTTTTTGTTATTATCGTCGTCATTAATTTGAATTTTATTATTCGAATAAGCTACAGAATCAGTAACTTTTTTTTCTAAATTGTTTAAAGAATCCCGCTTTTCAAACTTACTGTTAAGTTCCAAATCGGTTTTTGTTTGCTCTTCTTTCATTTTAAACGAAAACAAAAAGAAAAAAAACACCGAAACCGAAAGGTAGAACTGAGCCGGATGTAAATATTTTATACGTTTGCCGTTAATAAATTGAATTGCCAAAAATCCGGGTTTAAAAACAAGCGGAAAAAGGCTATTCATTATCCCTTCGTTTACTGAAAAATAGTTACTTATTGTATTTCGAAATAAAATACCAACCGAAAGCTTATTGTTTAGTTTTTGTCCGCATTTTGGGCAAAAACTATGCTCAAGCGGGCTAGGTTGATGGCAATTTTCGCAAGCTGTCGTTTCTTTTTTTTCAGAATTGAAAACATCCAATTCTGATGGTATTTTTTCGTCAGTCATATGTTTGAACTTGTATGATTTCGCAAAAATAGCAATTATTTCAGCAAAGGAATAAAAGCATCGTCAATATGTTCAATCTCAGTACCTTTGTTGGTTACAATTACCGAAATAATGTCGAAACGGGCTTCAAAATTTAAATCGAAAAAAGTAATATATGCATCGGCAGCTTTAATAATAAGGCGTTGCTTTTTACGGGTTACAGCATCTTGCGGGCGTTCGGGGCTGTTTTTATGTCGGGTTTTTACTTCAACAAAAACTATTACGTTATCTTTCAATGCAATAATGTCCAGTTCAGCTTTTTGCCAACGCCAATTTCTATGTTTTATAACATATCCGTTCGCAGCTAAATAATCGGCAGCGTACTGTTCGCCAGCCTCGCCAAGCCAACGGAAAACTTATTTGAATGAACAAAACAATTTCCATATTCCGCAACGTTTTTACCCGCCAATATAAGCACTTGTTCGAGTGCCGCATTTGTTGATATTTACAGAGGACAGAAATCAGATTTCAGAGGACAGATTACAGAAGTCAGAACACAGATTTCGAAAGGTTGAGTGATTTTTCATTCAATAATTCATTCATTCAATAATTCAACATTTTTCATGACCGGAATAATTTTCGATATAAAGCATTATGCCGTAAACGACGGCCCGGGTATTCGTACTACCGTATTTTTTAAAGGTTGTCCGCTTGGCTGCTGGTGGTGCCATAACCCCGAAAGTCGGAACGCCGAAATTCAAACCATCAAATTTTAGCCGAGGTTGAAAAAGACCGAATTTTTTATGACGAAACCGGAGGCGGAGTAACGCTTTCGGGCGGCGAACCGCTGTATCAGCCCGATTTTTTACTCGAATTACTTGCCGAACTAAAAAAAGCCGATTTGCATACTGCCCTTGATACTACCGGCTTTTGTGCGGAAAAAACGTTTGAAAAAGTGCTCGAAAATACCGATTTGTTGCTTTTCGATTTAAAACATTTAACCGAGTCGGAACATCTGAAATATACCGGCGTACCGCTTCAGCCGATCATTAAAAACTTGGAATTGGCCGTTCGGTTAAAAAAACAAATTCAAATTCGATTTCCGGTAATTCCAAATATAAACGATTCGGAAGAAAACATAAGTCGAACGATTCAATATTTGCAAAAACTGCAATTGAGCCGAATTTCGTTATTACCTTATCATTCAATAGCCAAGCATAAGTACGAAAAATTTGGCATTGAAAATAAAATGCTCGAAACCACCGAATTTAATCAAGAATTTTTACTATCTTTAAGAGAAAAATTTAGTACCGAAGGTTTTGACGTTACACTCTCAAGCTAATTTATTAATTAGTTAATTTGAAAATTAGTCAATTTGAAAATGGAAAATTTGAAGGATTAGTTTTTCTAAATTTTAAATTCAAAATTCAAAATTCAGCATTCAGCATTCAAAATTCAAAATTTTAAAATATGAACCCACGAATACAACAATTACGCAATGAAAGTTTGCACGCGGTAAATAGAATTTCGGCAGAAAGAGGCCGATTGGTAACTGAGTTTTATAAGTCCGATTTGGCTTGGCAAGTGTCTACGCCGGTACGTCGTGCGTTGGTTTTTGAATATATTATGAAACACAAACGGCTGTATATTGGCAGCAACGAACTGATTATAGGCGAGCGCGGGCCCGAACCCAAAGCTACTCCAACTTACCCCGAAGTAAGCGTGCATAGCATAGCCGATTTGGAAATTTTGCACAACCGACCGAAAGTTTCGTTTAAATCGAGCGAAAAAACACGCGAAGTATTTCAAAATGAAATAATTCCGTTTTGGACCAACAAAACCACACGCGACAAAATTATGAATGTAATGTCGGATGATTGGAAAAAAGCTTACAAAGCCGGCATTTTTACCGAGTTTCAAGAGCAGCGTGCGCCGGGGCATACCGTAGCCGGCAACAAAATGTACAAAAAAGGAATGCTCGACATTATAGCCGATATTGACAAAACCGCCCAAGAACTCGATTTTGTACACGACCCGCTTGCCTACGACAAAAACGAAGAGCTTAAAGCCATGCGAATAAGTGCGATAGCAATTATTGACTACGCCAAGCGAAATGCCGATGCATTGCAAATTATGGGGTACAGCGAAATGAATTCGAACCGCCGAGCCGAACTTGCAAAAATGGAAACCGTTTGCCGTAATGTACCTGCCAACAAACCACAAACGTTTCATGAAGCATTGCAGCATTATTGGTTTATTCATGTGGGTATAATTACCGAGCTAAACCCTTGGGATTCATTTAACCCCGGACGTTTAGACCAACATTTGCTGCCGTTTTATCAGGCCGATTTGGATGCCGGCAGAATTACCGAAGAGCAAGCAAAGGAACTCTTGCAAGCTTTCTGGATTAAATTTAATAACCATCCATCGCCGCCAAAAATTGGAGTTACGGCTTTAGAAAGTAATACGTACACCGATTTTGCGCTTATAAATTTGGGCGGTGTAAAACCCGACGGTTCCGATGCGGTGAACGAAATGACTTACCTTATTTTGGACGTAATTGAAGAAATGCGCCTGCTGCAACCAAGTTCCATGGTGCAGATAAGCAAAAAAAATCCGGATAAATTTATTAAGCGAACCCTGCAAATAACCAAAACCGGTTTTGGGCAACCATCGATGTTTAATACCGATGCTATTATACAGCAATTGGTTATGCAAGGCAAAAACATAGCCGATGCTCGCAATGGCGGTGCTTCGGGTTGTGTAGAGTCGGGTGCATTTGGCGTTGAAGCTTATTGGCTTACCGGTTATTTTAACTTGCCCAAAATTTTGGAAATTACCTTGCATAACGGCACCGACCCCCGAACGGGTGAAAAAGTAGGTATTGAAACCGGCAACCCGATGAAATTTCAAAGTTATGCCGATTTGTTGGAAGCATTCAGAAAACAAGAAAATTATTTTGCCGACATTAAACTGAAAGGCAATAATAAAATAGAGCGCGTTATTGCAAATAATATTCCGGTGCCGTTTATGTCGTTAATTATCGACGATTGTGTGGCGAATGCAACCGACTATAACTGCGGAGGTGCCCGATACAATACAAGTTATGTGCAAGGTGTTGGTACCGGCACGCTTACCGATTCGCTTACCGCTATAAAATTTCATGTATTCGATAAAAAAACTGTTTCGATGCAAGAGTTTATAAAAACTATGGCCAATAATTTTGAAGGCTACGATTTCTTCAGAAACGAATTATTGAATCATACTCCAAAATATGGCAACGATTCGGAATATGCCGATGAGCAACTGACCGATATATTCGAGATTTTTTATAATTCGGTAAACGGAAAACCTAATACGCGCAAAGGAGTACACCGAATTAATTTGTTGCCTACCACCAGCCACGTATATTTTGGCTCGGTATTAGGCGCCACCGCCGACGGACGTTTAGCAGGTGTGCCTATAAGCGAAGGAATTTCGCCGGTACAGGGTGCCGACCGACAAGGCCCGACAGCGGTTATAAAATCGGCAGCAAAAATTGACCACCTGCGTACAGGCGGGACTTTGCTTAACCAGCGTTTTGCCCCAAGCTTTTTTAATGCCGAAGGTATAAATCAACTTACCGGGCTTATACGCAGCTACTTCCGAATGGACGGACATCATATTCAGTTTAATGTAGTTGATTCGGATGTGCTGAAAGATGCGCAACAAAATCCGGAAAACTACACCGATCTGATTGTTCGTGTTGCCGGATATTCGGACTATTTCAACGATTTGGGTTTAGACCTTCAAAACGAAATAATCAGCCGAACCGAACACGCTGCAAGTTAGACTGTTTATAAAAATGAAAAAACTCAAGCCGACTTTCGACTTGAGTTTTTTTGTGATAAGCATATCGCTTTTTAAAGAATTATTTCGTCGCCTTCGAAATTATAGAATTTGTAATTCAAAAAAGGCATCGAATTTACGGCTTTAATCCGAATAAATTTTTTGTACTTAATGCGCCATTTCCAAAGTATAGAATAAATACCCTGATTCAAATAAGCATTTATAAACGGATGTACTTGCAAAGTTACTGTACCGGAAGCCGGCATTTTGTTAAGCAAATAGCTAATATTGTTTTCAATTTCATCGATTAATAAAATTGAAGGACTAATTTCGCCTGAGCCTTTACAAACCGGGCATTTTTCGTTGCTTTCAATCAGCATCTCCGGTCTAACTCGCTGGCGAGTAATTTGCATTAGTCCGAATTTGGTAAGCGGCAAAATATTATGCTTGGTACGGTCGTTTGCCATCATTTCTTTCATGCGCTCGAACAGCTTTTGCTTGTTTTCGTTGCTTTGCATGTCAATAAAATCGACTACAATAATACCTCCCATATCGCGAAGGCGCAATTGGCGCGCAATTTCTTCGGCTGCCATTAAATTCACTTCCAACGCATTCACTTCTTGTGTAGCGCCTTTTGAAGCTCTGTTTCCGCTATTTACATCAATTACGTGCAGGGCTTCGGTATGCTGAATAATTAAATAGGCACCGCTTTTTATGGTTACCGTTTTGCCAAATAAGGTTTTTATTTGCTTATCTATTCCCATTTGTTCGAAAATAGGAGCAGCGCCCGTGTAAAGCTTAACAATTTTTTCCTTTTCCGGTGCAATATTGGCCAAATAGTCCTTAATTTCTTGCTGAACCGAAATGTTATTAACCCAAATGGTGTTAAATGTTGGGCTCAAAATGTCGCGTAAAATTGCCGAAGTTCTGTTTATTTCGCCAATAAGCAATTGTGGCGGCGTTATACTGCCAAGCGCTTTAAATGAGGTTTCCCATCTTTCAATCAATTCGCGCAGTTCGGCATCGAGCTGGGCTACGCGTTTGTTTTGTGCAACTGTACGAACAATTACTCCGTAATTTTTTGGTTTAATGCTAAGCATTAATCGTTTAAGCCGGTTTCGCTCTTCTGCCGATTTCACTTTTTGCGAAACCGAAACTTTATCGGAAAAAGGCATGAGCACTAAATTGCGACCTGCCAACGATATTTCGGAGCTAATCCGCGGGCCTTTGGTCGAAATAGGTTCTTTGGCAATTTGTACCGGAATATAATCGCCGGCACTGATAACATCGGTAATTTTACCGTTTTTGTCAATATCAGGTTTTAATTTGTAATTCGAAAGTTTGGGCATTGGCGTTTTCCTATTAATCGACAATTGCAGCCATTCTTTAAGCGTTCGGAACTGTGGTCCGAGATCGAGGTAATGTAAAAATGCATCTCGTTCGTAACCTACATCAACAAATGCAGCGTTAAGTCCGGGCATAATTTTTTTAACCTTTCCAATGTATATATCGCCAACCGAAAACTGGCTGTTGCTTTTTTCCTTATTAAGCTCAACCAACTGTTTATCTTCCAGTAGCGCTATTTCAATGTCTTTCTTATCTACATTAATTATTAGTTCATTGTTCACGGCTTTAGTAGTTAGTTAAAATAATATATTGCTGCCATGCCGGCTTCGAAAAACCGAAGGGCTTTTTGCAGCAACAAAAAATAAATATCAGTGTATCAATTGCATTCGCAACCGTGAAATGATTCAACGCACTTAAAACAAAATAATATGTCATAAAACAAAGCAAACCTAAAGCTCCGATGTAGGAATTTTAGGTTTACTTTAAGTTGCATAAAAAGCGTTGTATCAAAAAAACAGACAACTATTTCTTCTTTTTATGTCGGTTTTTTCTTAAACGTTTTTTACGCTTGTGCGTAGCCATTTTGTGTCTTTTTCTTTTTTTTCCGCTTGGCATGATTTCAATTTTTTACTTGTAGTTAGCACTTATTTCTTAACATTTGTCTTCACTTTCAATGCGAAAGTTTTCGAAGGCTTAAATGCCGGAATAAAATGCTCCGGAATAGTAATAGTTACATTCTTAGAAATGTTGCGTGCTGTTTTAGTTGCGCGTTTTTTAACTACAAAACTACCAAACCCGCGTAGGTAAACATTTTTACCTTTTACCAATGAACCTTTTACGGTTTCCATAAAGGCTTCAACCGCTCTCTGAACGGTGATTTTTTCGATTCCGGTTGTCTTCGAAACTTCGTTAACGATATCTGCTTTAGTCATTGCTAAAAAAACTTTAATTATCAATAATTTAGAATATTGCTCAAAAATGAACTGCAAATATAAGCCATTTTCTTTGAACTTATGAAATTGAAAACCACTAAATTTGTGAAAAAAAGCAATTTAGTTTAAAAATTTTTTCAAATGAATAGTAACACTCTAGTAATGTGGTATTTAAAAAATGCCAGAAATTTGCCTTGGCGACAAACTACCGACCCTTACAAAATTTGGATTTCGGAAGTTATTTTGCAGCAAACTCGTGTAAATCAAGGAATTGACTACTACTTTCGGTTCCTCGAACGGTTTCCGACTGTAGTACATTTAGCCACTGCTAACGAGGAAGATGTGCTTAAAATGTGGCAAGGTTTAGGATATTATTCGCGTGCAAGGAATATTTTGGCTACTGCAAAGCGAATTTTTCACGAATTTAACGGTGTTTTTCCTGTTTCGTATGAACAAATTCTTTCCTTGCCCGGAATTGGTTCTTATACTGCTGCCGCAATTGTTTCTATTTGCTACAAAATGCCTTATCCGGTTATTGACGGAAATGTAATTCGGGTTATTACGCGCATTTTTGGTATTGAAGAGGAAGCAGATGCTGCGCCGGGTAGCCGAAAAATTGAGCAAGCGCTAAATGAAGTTTTTCCAAAAAACACTCCCGATGTTTTTAACCAAGCCATTATGGAATTTGGTGCCACTTTTTGCACCAAAACAGCACCCAAATGCAACGAATGTATTTTTGCACCCGAATGTGTAGCTTTTGCTAAAAACTTAGTAAACGAATTACCCGCAAAAAAGCCCAAAAAGAAACCGATTACCGAATATTATTACTACTTTTACCTTAGCAGCCCGAGCTATTGCATTGTAAACCAACGAACCGACGATGGTATTTGGAAAAACATGTACGATTTTTTGTTGGTGCAAAGCTTAACCGAAATTGAACCCGACGAAGCGATTGACATATTTGTAAAAACGCAACTAAATTCGAATATAGAACTGAATTTTGTGCCTTTACGCAATATATATAAACACCAACTCAGTCATAAAACAATTTATGCCCGGTTTATTAAGGTGCCATTAACCGATTTTCAGCTAAAAGAACAAATTGATACCGGAATTTGTATTGAGATTGAAAAACTTAAAAATTTACCTGTTCCAAAATTAATTGAAAATTTTATTGCTTCCGAAGTTTGAAAATATTGAAAACTTTGTATTTTTGTTTGTTCTTAAATCTGAAAATTCAAATTCTAAAAAACAGCAATTTATGCTTGGATTAAACAAAGTACAGCTAATTGGCAATTTAGGCAAAGACCCCGAATTGCGCAAGCTCGACAGTGGCACATCGGTAGTTCAATTTAGTTTGGCAACCACCGAAACGTATACCAATAAAGAAGGGCAAAAAGTTCAGCAAACCGAATGGCACAATATTGTAATGTGGCGCGGTTTGGCCGATGTTGCAGAAAAATACTTGCACAAAGGCGACCCGGTTTACATTGAAGGAAAAATAACCAACCGCAGTTATAACGACAAAGATGGCAATAAACGTTATGTATCTGAAATTGTGGCTTCGAACATGATCATGCTTCCGCGTGCTCAAAGCACCGAGGGCAACTTACCAAAAGATACCACAAATTACGCAGCGCCAAGCCAACAATCGTCGCCCGGTGTGCGTGCCGAATCAACTCCGCAGCCTAATTATGCCGAAGATGCATTCGATTTTCCGGCAAACGAACCGGACGATTTGCCATTTTAATACGCAGTAAATAATAGGTAAAAACTATTTACTATAAACTACGGTATCGGAGAAGTGTGTGTTTACTTTCCTGATACCGTATTTTTGTAAGCTTATTTGTTTATAAAACTTATTTAGGGTGCAAGTTTCGGTTGGTAATGAAATTGCAGTGTTTTTGAAGAAGGATTGAAAAACACGCTAATTCTTCGTATTTATCTTAAAACCATCGAATTGAATTTACTATTTCGGATGATTTTAACTTATTATTCCCTAAAAAGACAGCAGCTCGTATTAACCATATTTACACAAAGAAAGATAGAATAATTTCGTAAAGCTATGTTTTATATGTGGCTATGTGGTTTTTTAAGTTATTCAAATTGACAAATAAACTTCGCAAAGTGCATTTTTTTTGAAAATAATACCAATAATTGAAAAACACATAGTACCTTTGCATCGAAATTTTAACCTTATTTCAGTTTAAAAACAGAAATGCTTAATGTATTAATTATCAATTAATTTAACCATGAAAAAATTATTGCTATTAGTTATGGCAGTTGCTCTTATTGCAGCTTGCGGACCAAGCGCCGAAGAAAAACGCTTAATGGCCGAAAACGACAGCTTAAAAAATGTTGGTAACAACAACCAGGCGGCTATTAACGACTTTATGAAAGCTTTTAATGAAATTGAAGACAACTTAAAAACCATTAAGGAAAAAGAACAAATTATTAGAGTTGAAACTGCCGAGCAAGGCTTGGAAACCAGTGCTAAAGACCGTATTAACGAAGATATTTTGTCGTTGTACAAACAAATGGTGGATAATAAAAAAGCATTGAACAATTTAACTTCGAAACTTAAAAAATCGAATGTGGAAATTGCACAATTCAAAAAACTTATTTCGAACCTTGAAACGCAACTTGACGAACGCAATAACGAAATTTTGGAATTGCGCGACAAATTAGAGAACATGAACTACGACATTGCAAATTTGAACAAAGAAATTCAGAATTTGAATGCCGATTTGGATGAGGCTGCATCGGACGCTGCAAAAAAAGGCGAACTGATTGAAAAACAAACCGAATCGTTGAATACGGCTTATTATGTAGTAGGAACTCAAAAAAGTTTACAAGAAAAAGGTATTCTTTCCAAAAGTGGGTTGTTTTCTGGTTCTGCAAAACTTACTGCCGATTTCGACAAAACACATTTTACAAAAGTTGATATTACCCAATTAAACAATGTTGATTTGGGCTTCAAAAAAGTAAAATTTATTACTACACACCCTGCAAGCTCGTACGAACTTGTTGGTACAGCTCCAATTGAAAAAATAAGCATTAAAAATGCCAAAGAATTCTGGAGCCTTTCTAAAGTATTGGTAGTTATTGCCGATTAAGTATTGAAACCGAATTTTTTTCGGTATACAAGCCTGACAAGTTAAATACTAGCTTGTTAGGCTTTGTTTTTAATTCAAAAATTTATTCACTCCATGTGCACAAGTAAATACAAACACTTATTTTTCGATTTAGACAGAACGCTTTGGGATTTCGACAAAAACTCGGTTGAAACACTAAAAGATATTTTTGAAAAATACAACCTGAATGCCGGCGGAGTAAGTTTCGATTCATTTATTAAAATTTACAACCACCATAACCATAAACTTTGGGATTTGTACCGACAAGGAAAAATTGAAAAAGACATCCTTAGTATTAAACGTTTTACGCTTACTATTAACGAATTAAATATAGGAAAACCCAATATTGCCGAACAAATTTCAACTGAATACATTATCGTAAGCCCTACCAAAAAAGTGTTGTTTCCGAACACACATGAATCGTTGAGTTTTTTATCCAAAAATTACAAGTTGCATATTATTACCAACGGGTTTAACGAAGTACAATATACCAAGCTCGAAAATGCGGAGTTAAGTCAATATTTTACCGAAATTATAACTTCGGAACAAGTTGGTAAGTTAAAACCAAACAGCGAAATTTTTGAATTTGCATTACAGAAAGCTGATGCAACACCAAGCGAAAGTATTATGATAGGCGACGATTTGGAGGTGGATATTGCCGGCGCCGATAGAATTGGCATGGATACCATTTTTTTTAACCCCGAGAAAATAAAATTCAACCAAAAAGTAACTTACGAAATAATCGATTTAATTGAACTGAAAGAAATATTTTGTACAAATACAATATCCAATCCGGTTTAATCAAAGCTCGTACAAAATGTAAAAAGAGTGTCTGAAAAGTAAGCTCTGACAGAGTTTAAAACTTTGTCAGAGCTTATAATCAATAAAATAAAAACATAGAAGTAAGTTATTTTTGACTTTTTAGACAACCTCTATTCTCTGTGCGAAAATTTATCCGCATTTCGAGCTACCGCACGAGGTACAAATTAAGCAACCTTCTTGGTATATAACGCTGTGGCTTCCGCAGCTTGTACACTGTGCACCTTTTGATGCCGGTGTTCCGTTGGGTATATATTTTTTAAGCGAACGTTCCACACCGTTTTTCCAAGTATTAATCGATTCGTCGCGCAAGTGCAACGACGAAATAAGCTCAACTGCGTGTTCCAGCGGCATACCGTGTCGCAATACTCCCGAAATCAGTTTTGCATAATTCCAGTATTCTTGGTTAAAACGATACGACAGACCTTCAACCGTAACATGGAAACCATATTTGTTTTCGTACTGAAAATCGTAACGGCTGCGTCCGTCGTCGTGGCGGTTTTTAATAATTAAGCCATTTTTTACGCTTAACGGAATAGGCAATACATCTTCCTCGGCCAGGCCGGTAAAAATTTCGTAGGGTTTACCATCGAGTAAACCTACAAATGCAATCCATTTTTCTTTATTATTCTGAAAACGAATAACATCGGCCTCCAAGGCTTTTGGGCGTTTAGGCGAGTTTTTATAAAACTCTTCCGGTTGATTTTCGCCTTTTTTTTCTTTATTCGAAATAAGTACCCCATCGCGCGAACCGTCGCGGTATACGGTAACACCTTTGCAACCCGAACGCCAAGCCTCAATATAAAGCTGGCCTACAAGCTCTTTCGAAACATCCGAAGGTAAGTTTACTGTAACCGAAATGGAATGATCGACCCATTTTTGTACGGCACCTTGCATACGTACTTTGCTTAACCAATCCACATCGTTTGAGGTAGCTTTAAAGTAGGGCGATTTTGCAACCAATGCGTCAATGTTTTCTTGACTCGAATGTTTAATATTGGTAGTATCGTAACCGTTTACTTGCAACCAAACCAAAAAGTTATGATGAAACACATTGTACTCTTCCCAAGCATCGCCCACCTCGTCGGTAAACGAAACTTTCACATCCGAATCGTTCGGATTCACCTTTCTTCTTCGTTTGTACACCGGTAAAAATACCGGCTCAATGCCCGAAGTGGTTTGGGTCATTAAGCTGGTGGTGCCTGTTGGTGCAATGGTTAGTAAAGCAATATTTCTGCGACCATATTTTTGCATCAATGCATACGTTTCAGGGTCGGCTTTTGCCAATCGTTTAATAAAAGGGTTTGCCGCCTCGCGAGCCGAATTGTAAATAGGAAAGGCGCCACGTTCTTTAGCCATCAGTGCCGAAGCTTTGTATGCTTCAACGGCCAAAGTTTTATGAATTTCGACCGAAAAATCGGTAGCGTCGTCGCTGCCGTAGCGCAAGCCCAAGCCTGCCAACATATCGCCTTCGGCGGTGGTACCAATACCGGTTCTTCTGCCTTCAATGGCTTTTTTCTTAATGTTTATCCACAAATTGCGCTCAATTCGTTTCACTTCTTCCGATTCGGGGTCGTCATCAATTTTATTAATAATGGCATCAATTTTCTCTAATTCAAGGTCAATAATATCGTCCATAATACGCTGAGCAATAACTATATGCTTTTTATATAATTCGAAATTAAATTTTGCATCTTTGGTAAATGGCTTCTCAACGTAGCTGTATAAATTTATAGCCAACAAACGGCAACTGTCGTATGGGCAAAGCGGAATTTCGCCGCAAGGGTTGGTCGATACGGTTCGGTAGCCCAAATCGGCATAACAATCGGGTACCGATTCTCTAATAATGGTATCCCAGAATAAAATACCCGGCTCGGCAGAAGCCCATGCATTTGAAATAATTTTATCCCAAAGTTCTTTCGCATTCAAATCATTACGGTGCGTAATGTTGTTGCCCGATACCGGGTAGTGTTGCTTGTAAATGCTATTATTAACAACAGCTTCCATAAATTCGTCGTCAATTTTTACCGAAACGTTGGCGCCGGTTACTTTGCCTTGCTCAAGTTTAGCATCAATAAATTTTTCGGCATCGGGGTGTTTAATCGAAATGCTTAACATTAAAGCACCTCTGCGGCCATCCTGAGCCACTTCGCGGGTCGAATTCGAGTAACGTTCCATAAATGGTACCACGCCGGTTGAAGTTAATGCGCTGTTAAACACCGGGCTACCCATAGGGCGAATATGCGAAAGGTCGTGCCCAACACCGCCGCGGCGTTTCATTAATTGCACTTGCTCTTGGTCTATTTTCATAATACCGCCGTATGAATCGGCAGGCACATCGTCGCCAATTACAAAACAGTTCGAAAGAGAGGCAATTTGAAACGGATTACCAATACCCGACATAGGGCCGCCTTGCGGTACAATATATTTGAACTCTTTGAGCACCTCATAAATTTCGTCGAAACTTAGCGGATTTTCGTACTTTAGCTCCATTCTATGAATTTCGGAAGCAATTCGACGATGCATTTCATCGGGCGATTTTTCGTAAACTTTACCGAACGAATCTTTGAGCGCGTATTTATTTACCCATACTTTGGCTGCCAGTTCGTCGCCTTTAAAATAAACTTTGGCACCTTGTACCGCTTCTTCAAACGAAACCGGTTTATACTCAGTTCCTCTTTTAGTTAGTAAATTTTGTTCCTGCATTTTATGTTTTTTTCTAAACTTTTTTTAAACAATTTGAATGCAAGATACGAGCTTATTTTATTTTTTTTGAAATAAGTTATTAACAATAGTATTCAAAAACCTTTGTAAAATACTGATATGCAGGAAAAAAGGTATTGTTAATTACTTTTATTTTTTGAATTTTATTGAAAAAAGTTGTAAACGAATTTTAAACTTTTGAAATATTCGAAATGATTTTCAAGCCTTTAATTTTAAACTATAAGCTACTGAAATATTGGAAGTAAGGTAATACAAAATTGGCAATAATTTCGGAATAATGCAATAGATTAAACTTAATTTTTTACAAAGCGCACTCAATAATTCCATTCGCTTTTTATTTGCTGCTTGTTTTTCGGTATCCAATAACATGGCAGTATTGCTTTGCGCAGAATCATTTACTGTAAGTCTGTTTAAGTTTTCCAACTAATTTTCGGGCAAACAATTCGGCAAACAATTCGTCGGAAGAGAGCATTTTTTATATTTCCCCTGCTTGCAAAGTTACCTAAGCTATTGGAAGTTTATCTAAAGTCGAAATGAAATTAATTCGCACACCGATTTTTTGCTGTATGCAGCTTTAGAAAAACATATTATTTTGTCGAATCGGGTAGGGGCGTACCTAATTTTGGAAATTCAACTTCATTGCAATATATGCCGGCTACCATCTGCTAGGCTACTTGTACCGGAGTAGCCGGAGGAAATTTGTAATTTCAAATTGGTTTTTCTATGCTCATTGTTAATTTTTGCCTTGTACTGTTAAACAGTTTCGTTTTTACATGCTACCACTAAATTATAATTCAATGGCGTTTAGTTGAGAACCTTTCAACTGGTCGAAGACTTTTTAAACGGTTTAATGCCAACCATTTCGGTGGTCTTCGACCAGTCGAAAGGTTTAGGATTCGCGCTTAACTAACCGGCATTGAATGTCGAATTTTCAATTCTTAATGAGTAAATTGAGAAAAATGTACAAAGTACGATGTAATAAACAATTAAAAAATTAGTCTTTCCTATTAATAGGGCAATGCAATTATTTACAAACTCATTTTCAGACATTTAAAAACATTAACGAATTTTTAACTAGTTATATGTTGCAACATATAATGTTTAACCTTATTTTTGTATCGAAATTCAATACGAATTTTAAAAAGTTTGAAATTTAAAATTTAACAAATAAAAACAATTGATTATGAAAAGAGTAAGTGTAATTTTAGCATCGGTATTCGTTGCTTTTGGTTTGAATGCTCAAACTGCAAAATGGGGTTTCGATAAAAGCCATTCGTCGGTAAATTTTACCGTTGACCATATGGTAATTGCCGAAGTAGCAGGTAGTTTTAATAAATTTGACGGTACAATTTTGAGCGATAAAGCCGATTTTACCGATATGAAAATTGATTTTACCATAGAAACTGCTTCAATTAACACGGCAAACGAGGGTAGAGATAAACATTTAACCAGTGCCGATTTTTTTGATGCAACCGCATTTCCTGCCATTACCTTCAAAAGTACTTCGGTAGCCAAAATTTCGGATAAAGCGTACAAAGTTACCGGCGATTTTACCATGCGCGGTGTAACCAAAACCATTAGTTTAGATGTAACTTATGGCGGTACGATTACCGACCCTTATAAAAATACCCGTGCCGGTTTTAAAGTAACCACCGTTATAGACCGTACTGCTTATGGTGTAAATTGGAGCAAAACCATGGATGCCGGAGGCTTGGTTGTTGGAAACGAAGTTACGCTTACTGCTCGTGTTGAAATAGTAAAAGCAAAATAACAATTTTCAATGTATGTTGAAAAAGGCTTTGATAAGGTTAAGCGCTTTATCGAAGCTTTTTTTGTTTAATTGAAGTTTACGGTACGCAGCACATTTTAAAACTGACATTGTAAATTATACGTAAATCAGTTTTTCGAACAACAATATTATTTTTTATGAAAATTGAAGACGAAATTAAAGGCAGGTTCCGAAGCGAATATAACAAGGGGCTTATTAACTTAATTTTCACAACAAACCGGTTGCATAATCAGTTCATGAAAGAGCTTAAAAAATACGAATTAAGTCCGCAAATGTACAATATTCTCAGGGTCCTACGCGGTTTTCGTCCGGTGCCATGCTCAATAGCTTTTTTGAAAGAACGAATGCTGGATCAAAGCTCGGATGTAAGCCGAATTATTGATAATTTGCTTTCGAAAAAATTAATAATTCGTTCGGAAAATAAAGACGACCGAAGGCAGAAAGATATTGAAATAACCGATTTGGCGCTGGAACTGCTGGTGCAAATAGACGACACTGAACGGAATTTGGATGCGTTGCTGAAAAATTTGGACGAACAAGAAATTAAAACCTTAAATTACTTGCTCGATAAAATTAGAGATTAAGCAATGCATAGCCAATTAAATGCTTTGCCTGTACTATATTTTTCGAATCCTATAATTCTGTAAATAAATTTTCAAATTACCGAATTATCAATTTGCCAAATTATAAAAATCGTATAGGGTTTAATTTTCAAATTAACTAATTGTTTATAATTTTGCATTCAGAGAATTTAAGCATAAATGCACTAATTATAATACAATGTACAGAACACATACTTGCGGCGAGCTGCGCCAAGCGCATATAAACCAAACAGTAACTTTAAGCGGCTGGGTGCAGCGCACGCGCGACTTAGGCGGCATGTCGTTTGTCGATTTGCGCGACCGATACGGCATTACCCAATTGGCTTTTAACAACGAAACCAATGCCGACCTGTACGAACAATCGCGTAAGTTAGGTCGCGAATTTGTAATTCAAACCACCGGAAAGGTAGTTGAACGCTACTCGAAAAACTTAACCATACCAACCGGCGAAATTGAAATTCTGGTCGAAACCATTACCATACTAAGCAAATCGGAAACTCCGCCTTTTACTATTGAAGACGAAACTGACGGCGGCGAAGAATTGCGCTTGAAATACCGATACATAGACTTGCGCCGTAATGCCGCACGCAAACATTTGGAAGTAAGGCACAAAATGGCACAAGAAGTACGACGTTATTTGGACGATTTGAACTTTTTGGAAGTTGAAACTCCGGTGCTTATTAAATCGACTCCCGAAGGTGCACGCGACTTTGTGGTGCCTTCGCGTTTGCACAAAGGTACGTTTTATGCCTTGCCACAATCGCCCCAGGTGTTTAAGCAATTGCTTATGGTTTCCGGTTTCGACCGCTACTTCCAAATTGTAAAATGTTTCCGCGACGAAGACTTCCGCTCCGACCGCCAGCCCGAATTTACTCAAATAGATTGCGAAATGGCGTTTGTTGAACAAGAAGATATTTTGAAAACCTTTGAAGGCTTGGCAAAACACTTGTTCAAAAAACTGAAAGATATTGATTATACCGAACCATATCCGCGTATGACTTTTGCCGAAGCCATGGAAAACTATGGCAACGATCGCCCCGATATTCGTTTCGAAATGAAAATAAAAAACATAACCGAACTTACACGCGGTGCCGATTTTAAAGTGTTCGACGAGGCCGAATTTGTTGGCGGTATTTGTGTTGAAGGTGCATGGGAATATACTCGCAAACAGTTGGATGCTTTAACCGAATACGTTAAACGTCCGCAAATTGGTGCTAAAGGCTTGGTTTATGTACGTTTTGGTACCGATGGCAGTTTAAAATCGTCGGTTGATAAATTTTATAACGAAGAAAAACTCAAGACTTGGGCTGCAGCTTTTGGTGCAAAGCCGGGCGACTTAATGCTTATTTTGTCGGGAACCAAAAAAGCCACCTTACCACAACTCTCGGAATTAAGGCTCGAAATGGGTAAGCAACTTGGTTTTCGCAAAGGCGACACTTTTGCGCCGCTTTGGGTACTCGATTTTCCGTTGTTGGAATGGAATGAAGAAAGCCATCGCTACCACGCAATGCATCATCCGTTTACCTCGCCTAAAATTGAAGATATTGGAAAAATGTACACCGCACCGGGCGAAGTTAGAGCCAATGCCTACGATTTAGTGGTTAATGGCTCGGAAGTGGGCGGAGGTTCCATCCGAATTTTCGATAGTAATTTGCAAAAACAAATGTTCGATTTATTGGGCTTTACGCCTGAAGAGGCCGAAAAACAGTTTGGGTTCTTAATTAATGCGTTCAGATACGGTGCTCCGCCGCACGGTGGTATTGCATTAGGTTTTGATAGGTTAGTGAGTATTTTCAATAATACCGACTCAATCCGCGACGTAATTGCATTCCCGAAAAACAACGGCGGACGCGACATTATGATTGAAACGCCATCGGAAATTGCCGAAGACCAATTGAAGGAATTGCATTTGCTTATAAGAAATTAAAGGGAAGGTAGCTTTCGTCTGATTGTTTTGGAATAGTCAGACGGAAATGTACTACAAAAGCTTTTATCGGTCAGACCGGTTCGTCCGGTCTGACTGATTTTTTCAGAACAAAGAAATTAGCAGTTGTGCAATTTTTAGCAAAAGTGGTTTTTAAATTCCTAAATACATCTTACTTTGTACTTGGTACAAATTCAAAAATTTCATTTAAAATCCATCAGCTGTTTTAGGTTCCGGTGGGTATTGTTAAAAACTGTATCAATTTCGGCTTCGGCAAACCATTTAATTTCGGTAATGTTTTCTTCCAATTGCGGAACCGGGGTTTCGGTGTCGGTATATTTCATGTTAAACCAAAAGGTTTTTTTCAAAATCGGAACACTTTGTTCTTCATACACATGGTAGGTTTCAGATTTATAGCTTATTATTATCGGTTTTATACCGCATTCTTCCTCCACCTCGCGCAGAGCACAAACTTCGGGTTTTTCGTTTTTTTCGAAATGCCCTTTTGGTAAATCCCATTTTTCGTTTCGCTTAATAAACAGCAATTCGTTATTATTATTAAAAACTAATCCGCCTGCCGCTTCTTTAAATTTAAAATTTAAAATAAATTTGTCGAAAACTTTTTCGGGTTTTTTCGAAATAAATAGAAAATTGGTAATGTGCACATTATTGTTAAAATAGCGGTAAGCAATTTCGATTTCTTCGTTTTTACAGGCTTTGTACACAAAATTAAAATCGGCAATTTTTTGCTGATTATCGGTAGTAATTACAAACAAACGGTCGTTAAAGTAAATTTTATACATATAATTATGGAAAAAATAGAACAAATTATTGCAAATCAATTGTTGCAAATTAAAGCAATAAAATTGCAACCGGCAAACCCTTTTACTTGGGCATCCGGATGGAAATCGCCAATTTATTGCGATAACCGTGTAACGCTCTCGTTTCCGGAAGTACGAAATGCAATTAAAAATGCTTTTGCCGACCAAATCAAAGCCTTGTACCCCAATGCCGAACTTATTGCCGGCGTGGCTACCGGCGCCATTGCACAAGCTGCATTGGTAGCCGATATAATGAATTTGCCCATGATTTACGTTCGCCCAACCGCCAAAGAGCACGGAATGGGCAACCAAATAGAAGGCGAGCTTAAGCCGGGGCAAAAAGTAGTGGTTATTGAAGACCTTATTTCAACCGGCGGCAGCAGCCTTAAAGCGGTAGAGGCATTGCGCGCAGGTGGTGCCGAGGTACTGGGTATGGTTGCAATTTTCACCTATGGTTTTAAAACAGCCGAAAATAATTTTGTGAATGCCAACGTACAATTAAACACCTTGAGCAATTATAATGCATTGGTTCAAGAAGCCCTTAATACCGGTTATATAACTGCTGAAATGCTGGAAACGTTGGCAGAATGGCGCGTTAATCCGGAAACTTGGAACAAATAAATTTAGGATATGACAAACTTTGAAAGTTCAAAAATAGTTGCTCAAAAACCGGCGCACGAGCTTTTTATCAAGTTTTCCGACATGCGAAATTTTGCACATTTGGCACCACCGGAACTTAATTTTAGCGCCGAAGAAAACAATTGCAGCTTCAATGTACCGCAAGCCGGTGTTATCGATTTGGTAATTACCGAAAAAATACCGTTTACTAAAATTGTAGTTGCACAAGGTATGCAAAGTCAATTAAAATTCAATTTGCAGTTGAATTTGAACGATAATTATAACGAAACAACAACAGCGCAAATTATCTTACATGCCGACTTGCCAATATTCATTAAACCAATGGTTTCAAAGCCTTTGCAAAGCTTTGTCGATTTATTGGCGGAAGGTTTGAAACGAATGTAATGCAAACGGATAGGTCTTGACCTATACCTGTAACAGGTCAAGACCTATACATGTGACAGGTCAAGACCTATCACTACAGGCGACGTGATTATTAATTCGGACAGCGTGTTTTTTAACTCGGACGGCGTACAAATTAACTCTGACGGCATGCAAATTAACTCGGATGGCGTACAAACTTACTCGGACGGCATGCAAATTAACTCTGACGGCGTACAAATTAACTCTGACGGCGTACAAACTTACTCGGGCGGCATGTTTATTAACTCGGGCGGCAAATTTGTTGAGAAAGCCTAAGCTCCCCAATAGCCTCGGCTACACGGCCTTTTATCATTCGGAAACTTTGGGCTTCGGTTTGCATTTATGAATTTGTTGATTGTTTAGGTTGAATAGTCCGCTTTAGGGACAGGTTTTCACTTTTTCAATTTTGGCGTTTGTGCGGCAGATTCAGGAAACCGACAAATAAAAACTAACCAAACAGAAAAAACAAAAAGCCTACCAACACCGCACTTGTTAACCACAAGGCATACTTTGTATAATAAAATTCTTTGGGTTGTTTATTGGCAAGTCGCAAGTATTTAAAACCGGTAAACTTATGCAATTCGGAATGACAGTTTTTGCACAATTGAACCGTTTCGTCCGAGCCGAATATTTTTTTTGGAAGGATATGGTGTGAATCGCAATAATGATAATTGCCGCACTTATCGCAGTTGCTTTTTTCTTTTGCGGGTTTCATTACCAACTAATTTAAAAATTAGAAACAACTTGCCCGGGTATAATTCATCGACCACGGTTTCGGGCAAAAAATGAAATTTCTTTGGGTTCAAACCATAAATAAAATATTTTATTTCTTCGGCGTTTTCTATGCCGGCTTCAACGGCTTCAAAAATATCGAGCGTGCCGTTTTTATCGAACAAACAATTAAAGCCAATTTCTTTGCCCGAACGCCAACCAATTT
>JAIFNC010000229.1 GCA_020047935.1 Bacteroidota bacterium | reverse complement strand
GGTCAGACCGATAGTTGAAAATTTTGCTTTGAAATAACTCAATCCGACTGACCGCTTGGATCGGTCTGACGAAGACCACCGCTGTAAAAGCCCCCTTTTAGGGGGTTGGGGGTCAATTTTATTCGAACACGGATAAACGCTGAAAAACCGCGGATTTACACTGTTTTTTTTATTCTCGGTCAGATCGATATTTTTAACGTTGTTTCTTGCAGCAATCCGACTGACCGCTTGGAGCGGTCTGACGGAAACATCCGACGTAGAAGCTCCCTTTCAGGGGATTGGGGGTTGAAATCAAAGCAATTATGCATTTTGTCGGAGAATAGCTAAGCATTTCTCCAAACTATCCGACCAATGCGGAATCTCAATTCCGTAATCTGATTTAATCTTACGCTTACTTAAAACGCTGTATTCAGGTCGCTTTGTTGGTGTTGGAAATTCTGAAGTAGCAATTGCGTTCAATTTTACTTTGCAATCCGAAATTTTAAAAACCCAATGGGCAAAATCGTACCAACTGCAAACGCCTTCGTTCGAGTAATGCAAAATATCAGTTCGATTGCTTTCTACTTTCGGAAGAATATCCAAAATAGCTTTCGCCAAATCGGCAGCATAAGTAGGTGTTCCTACTTGGTCGCAAACTACGCCCAATTCGGTTCGTTCTTTACCTAAGCGAAGCATGGTTTTTACGAAGTTATTGCCAAATGAAGAGTATAACCAAGAGGTTCGAATGATTAAACCACGCGGGTTAATTTCAAGCATTTTCGATTCACCTGCCAATTTCGATTTACCATACACACCAATCGGGTTGGTTGCATCTGCTTCATTATATGGCACGTTCTTCATTCCGTCAAAAACATAATCGGTCGAAACATGAATCAGAATCAGATTTCTTTCTTTTGCTGCTTGCGCTAAGTTTACTACAGCATCGCAATTAATTTTATAAGCTTGTTCTTGTTCGGTTTCAGCCTTATCTACCGCTGTATAGGCTGCACAATTTACAATTGCATTAATATTGTTTTCTGAAATAAAATGCACTATTGCCGTCTTATTGCTAATATCCAACTCATTCACATCGGTAAATATAAACCGATACGCTTTATA
Organism: Bacteroidota bacterium; assembly: GCA_020047935.1. Taxonomy (GTDB): domain Bacteria; phylum Bacteroidota; class Bacteroidia; order Bacteroidales; family JAIFNC01; genus JAIFNC01. The sequence goes on along the minus strand of JAIFNC010000229.1, from coordinate 5,069 downwards.
AAAACCTTCCAAAGCTTTTATTTCGGAACCAAGCTGACCGTTTGCACCGGTAACTAATATATTCATTTTAACTAATTGCGTTATTCGAAGGTATAAGCATTTTTCAATTCAGGTAATAGCCTGTCTTTTTCAGAGAGTATCAGCTTATCTGTTTCAATTTTCCAATCAATAGCCAATTGCGGACAGTCGAATCGAATTCCTCCTTCACTTTCCGGCGCATATGCATTATCCACTTTATAAGAAAAAACTGCGTTTTCGGACAATACAATAAAACCATGTGCGAATCCGCGCGGTATAAAGAATTGAAGTTTATTCTCTTCCGAAAGTTCAACTGCGAAATGCTTGCCAAAAGTATCAGAATTCTTTCGTAAATCAACCGCCACATCTAACACTTTTCCTTGCAATACACGAACTAACTTAGCTTGAACATACGGTGGTTTCTGAAAATGCAATCCCCTTAATACACCAAATTTCGATTTCGATTCATTATCTTGTACAAACACGGTGTTACAAACTTTATCTTGAAATTCATTCAATTTAAACGATTCCATGAAATACCCTCTTGAATCGCCATATACGTTTGGCTTAATAATCAACAGCCCATCAATTCCTGTCTCTATTATATTCATTTTTGATCAACTAACTTAATTAAGTATTGTCCGTACCGGTTTTTAGCAAGAGGTTTTGCTAAATCTAATAATTGCTCTTTAGTTATATAGCCCAATTTATAGCATATTTCTTCCAAACACGAAATTTTCAATCCTTGTCGGTGTTCAATGGTAGCAACAAAGTTACTTGCCTCAATCAACGATTCGTGCGTTCCGGTGTCGAGCCATGCATAACCGCGCCCCATCAGTTCAACCTGCAATCGGTTTTGTTTCAAATACTCCTGATTAACCGTAGTAATTTCTAACTCGCCCCGAGCCGATGGCTTTATACTTTTTGCAGTTTTAATTACATCGTTACTATAAAAATACAAACCTACCACCGCATAATTCGATTTTGGTTCCTTTGGCTTTTCCTCTATCGAAACAACCAATCCGTTCTTATCAAACTCAGCAACTCCATAACGTTCCGGGTCGGTTACATAATACCCGAAAACAGTTGCCATGTTATGCTGTTCAACATTGTTCACCGCCTTTTTTAATAGTTCCGAAAGGCCATGACCGTAAAATATATTATCGCCAAGAACAAGACAAACAGAATCATTACCAATAAATTCCTCGCCTAAAATGAAAGCCTGTGCAAGACCGTCAGGCGAAGGTTGCTCAACATAGGAAAAAGATACTCCAAGCTCCTTACCGCTTCCAAGCATTCGTTTAAATGCCGGCAAATCTTCGGGAGTCGAAATAATAAGTATTTCACGAATTCCTGCCAACAAAAGTGTTGAAATTGGGTAATATACCATAGGTTTATCATAGATTGGAAGCAGTTGCTTCGAAACCCCTTTTGTTACCGGATACAACCGAGTTCCACTTCCACCGGCCAATACAATTCCTTTCATAGTATTAATTTTGAATGTTCAATTTTGAATTTTGAATGAGTAAATTTTTGAATGAGTAATTGACAAAATTTTGAATTTTCAAATTAGCTAATTACCGCATTTTCAAATTGACTGATTTTCAACTTATAAACTTACATAATGCAAACCTTGCAATTTATTACGGTAACTACCTTTAACATCGAAAATTAAACCTCCTTTAGAAAGCTTTTCATCGAAAAATTCAAACGGTAAATTCGTATATTCTTTATGATTTACTGCTACAATAATGGCATCGTAAGTGGCTTCAAAGTTTGAATTTAAGCTAATTCCATACTCTTCAAATACTTCTTTTTCCGATGCATGTATATCTGCTACTTGCACCTCCAGCTTAAAGGCTTGTAATTCATTGTACAAATCGGCAATTTTCGAATTACGGATATCGCTTACATTTTCCTTAAATGTTATTCCTAAAATAAGTACTTTGCTTTCGCGAACATCTTTGCCTGCACCTAACAATTTTTTTACTATTTCGCCGGCTATATAAGCCGCCATAGAATCGTTGATTGCTCTGCCGGCTGTCATCATTTGCGGATGATACCCCAACTCATTGGCTTTATGAACAAGATAATACGGATCGACTCCAATGCAATGACCACCCACTAAACCCGGATTAAACTTTAAGAAATTCCATTTAGTTCCTGCTGCTTCCAATACCTCATAGGTATTAATGCCTAATTTATTAAACAATATGGATAACTCGTTCATAAAGGCAATATTTATATCGCGTTGCGTATTTTCAATTATTTTGGCTGCTTCTGCCACCTTTATTGAACTTGCTCTATGAACTCCTGCCTCTATTATTATTTCGTACGTTTTTGCAATGTTTTCTGCCGATTCTAAATCGCAACCGGAAGTAATTTTTTTTATTTTAGTCAGCGTATTTACCTTATCGCCCGGATTAATTCGCTCAGGCGAAAAACCTACCTTAAAATCTTCAATAAACTTTAATCCTGAAAATTTTTCAAGAATCGGCACACAATCTTCCTCGGTGCAACTTGGATAAACTGTCGATTCATAAACCACATAATCGCCCTTTTTTAAAACCTTAGCAACCGTTTCAGTTGCAGACAGCAAAGGTTTTAAATCCGGTAATCGATGTTCATCAATTGGTGTTGGAACTGCAACAATAAAAAAATTAGCTTCGCGTAAATCGTCCATAGTTGCAGTAAACTTTATATCGGTTCCTTCAAAATCTTCGGCTTTTAATTCGCTACTCGGATCAATACGGTTCTGCATCATAGTTACCCTATTTTGCTTAATGTCGAAACCTATTACGGAAACTTTTTTTGCAAATTCCAATGCAATAGGCAAGCCAACATAGCCCAAACCAATAACTGCAATTTTTGCCTTTTTATCGAGAAGTTTATTGTACATATATTACTTAATTGACTGAATTAACAAAATTTTGAATGCGTAAATGAGTAAATGAGTAAATGATTAAATACCTTCCTTATCATTCAAAATTCAAAATTTAACATTTATCATTTATCGTTCATAACTCACATTTCATTTTCCAATGGCTCTTACTTTGAAACCAATTTCGCGTAATTTTTTATGATCGAGAATATTTCTGCCGTCAAAAACAAATGCCGGTTTCATCATGTTGTCGTAAATTCTCTGCCAATCGTAGCTTATAAATTCATCCCATTCGGTAAGAACAGCAATGGCATGTGCACTTTTGCAAGCACTGTATGGGCTTGTATCGGCTTTAAGCAATTTTCTATTTTCATCCTCCGTGCGCGAATGTAAATAATCCATGTCGGCATACATTTGCTCTTGGTTTACTTTTGGGTCGTATGCAGTAATTTCAGCCAAATCATTCATCAAAATATCAGCTACATACATAGCAGCGGTTTCGCGCGTATCGTTGGTGTCTTTCTTAAAAGCCCAACCTAAAAATGCTATTTTTTTTCCTGAAACCGTATTGTAAAGTGTAGTTATAATATTATCGGCAAACCTATGTTTTTGATAATCGTTCATTAGAATAACTTGCTCCCAATAATCCGCCACTTCAGGCAATCCAAGCGTTTTGCAAATATACACCAAGTTCAAAATATCCTTTTGGAAACAAGAACCGCCAAAACCTACGGAAGTCTTTAAAAACTTCGCTCCTATCCTACTGTCAGCACCAATTGCTCGTGCAACTTCATCTACATCGGCACCCGATTTTTCGCAGATTGCAGAAATGCTGTTAATGGATGAAATTCGTTGAGCCAAGAACGCATTAGCAGTTAATTTCGATAATTCTGATGACCAAACATTGGTTTGAATAATTTTATGCCTCGGTATCCAATGTACGTAGATTGCTGTCAATTTTTCAATAGCTGCCAACCCCTCATCAGTTTGGTCTCCACCTATCAAAACCCTATCGGCATTCTTTAAATCATTAATTGCCGTTCCTTCTGCAAGGAATTCCGGATTTGAAAGTATCTGAAATTTAACGCCGTTGCCGGTATTATCAAGTATCGATTTAATTGCCGCCGCAGTTCTTACCGGTAATGTCGATTTTTCAACTACTATTTTATCGGTTTTAGCAACTTTTGCTATTTGTCTGGCACTTAACTCTATATATTTTAAATCGGCTCCCATACCTTTACCCTTGCCATAGTTTTTGGTAGGCGTATTTACCGACATAAAGATTATCTCAGCTTCATCTATCGCATTTTCAATATCTGTTGAAAAGAATAAATTTCTACCGCGAGCTGCTCTTACTACTTCAGCTAAGCCGGGTTCATAAATTGGCAGTTTATCTAAGTCTGCACTGTTCCAAGCATCAATCCTATTCGCATTAACATCAACTACCGTTACTTTAATTTCAGGGCACATTTCTGCAATAACTGCCATAGTTGGTCCTCCAACATAACCGGCACCAATACAACAAATGTTTTTGACCATTTTTATAAAATAACTTGACGAAAAATTAGGTAATTTTCTGTTCCCATTCGGACACACTATCGTTTCTTAAGTCCCGGCATAAAGCCATGTATCAAGTGCACTTAACTTCACTTGAATAGTTGCTTTTTTCGAAACTTCAATAATTTCAGCCTCCATTCCTACAAACGGACCTTCAAATATTTGTATAACTTCGCCTTTTACAAATGGCTGCATCGAAATTTCAACAGGTTGCTCACTGGCAAGTAAATACTTTAAAGCTTCAATCTGATTACCGGGAATTGGTATCGGTATTCCTTTACTCGACACAAAATATGCTACTCCCATTAACTGCCTAACTTGCCAATTTGTTCGCAAATAATTTATTCGAACAAAAACATATGAACGAAATAAAGGCTCTTCAACCCACTTTTTTCTGTCGCTCCACTGCTTCAACGTTTGTTTAAATGGCAAAAAATTTTCTATATTCAACTCATCCAGCGCAGTTGCTACTTTTCTTTCGAACCGCGATTTTGTATAAATTGCATACCATCTTAAATCGTTCGTTGTTTCCATTTAGAGCGTATCATGCTTCAAAAATAAGTATATTAATTCTGTTAACCAAATTTTTTTTCATATTTGCCACCTCAAAACC
>JAIFNC010000072.1 GCA_020047935.1 Bacteroidota bacterium | reverse complement strand
AAAAAATCGGCAGTTTGCGTATTCTGCACAATTACTTGCGTACTGGTTAAGCTTTTAATGGTAACATGAATCGATTCGACCAAAATATGCCGAGCCTGACCTTCTAATCGTTTATATACTTCATTAATATCTTCGTAGCCTGAATATTTTTCCGAAGCAAAACCGCTCACATAGGCATTTCGCGGAAATTTGGCAGTGCGGTTGTTAAAATCGACCCAAGCCGGCGCTTGTTTTACTTGCTCTTTATTATTTTTTTGGGCAAAAGCCGGAAACCCAAAAATGATGAATAGCAATCCTATTAAAATTACTCTTTTTGGAATCAGCATAGATTGAAGGTTCATAAGTTTCAAAAATTAATTTGGTAAATGAATTCATAGTAACAATTACTCAAAAGTTCTTCTTATAACGAAAAAAAATGAAAATTATTAAGCCGAACAAAAATAATAAATTTGAGAAAATATTTGCTTCTAATTATAATGCAAGAACATAATTGACGTTTAAATAACGAAACAAATTTGGGTTTAATCTGTTTTAAACCTAAATTGCGCAATTATATACAACCAAAACACGCGTTGCTATGCAAAAAATTGTTCATTCATTTCTTATAGGCATGCTTTTAAGTATGCTTTCAGCCGGCGCTTTGGCTCAAAATGCAATACTCACCTTGCAAGAAGGACATAACAATCCGGTTACTGCGCTAAGTTTGAACAACTCAGCCGATTATTTAATTTCGGGCAGTGCCGACAATACCATTAAACTTTGGAATACCAAAACCGGCAGACTTATTCGCACTTTTTCCGGACATTCGAACATTGTTAACGCAGTAAGCTTTACTCCCGACGAAAGCATGTTGGTTTCGGCTTCGGCTGACAAATCGCTTATTCTGTGGGATTTCAATACGGGCAAATCCGTTCGACAATTTACCGGACACGAAGGAAGTGTAACTTCGGCAGTTTTTCACCCAAACGGCAAAGTATTGTTTTCGGGAAGCTGGGACGGCAAAGTGAATTTTTATAATGTGCAAACCGGACAACAAGTACTTTCGGTACCCATTGTAAACGGACGTGTGTTGCAATTGGCAATTTCGAAAAACGGCAATATCTTGGTTGCCGCCTGTTCCGATGGAAATTTGCGACTTTTGCGAACCGACAATGGCGCCCTTATAACCGAAATGCGCGGACATGCCGATGCGGTTAGTAATGTGCAATTTAGCCCAAACGGCAATTATGTTCTTTCGGGAAGTATAGACAACACGCTAAAACTTTGGGATGCTGCAACCGGCAAAAACATACGCACTTTCAAACAATACGAAAGCAGTTTATCGGGCTTGGCATTCAGTGCTTCGGGCACCGAAATTATAAGCAGTTCCGAACGCGGACAATTGGTGTTTTGGGAAACCGAATCGGGCAAATTGCTGCGCACCATCGAAACCGGCAAACAATCCATTGCACTTAAAACGGAGCAAAACGGCAAAAGCATTTATATTTCGGAAGAAAATAGCATAAAAAGTTTCGATTTAGCAAACGGAAACCTGTTGAATACCTACAGAGGTCAGTCAGCACGTGTAAACGAAGTAGCATTAAGTACCGACAACCGATACATTGCCATAGCTCAGCAAGCCTCGGCAGTAAACATTATCGACTTAAAAACCGGCAACCTCAAAGCTCGGTTTAATGCACACAACGGTTCGGTTGAAGGCATTCGTTTCAGCCCAAACAACGATATATTGATTACCGTTGGAAAAGACGGCTTTATTCGCTATTGGGAAACGGAAAAATTTACGCTAATTCGCGAAGAAGTTGCCTCAATAAGCGGCATGAGCTCGGTTGCCTACCGGCAGAAAAATGCGCACTTGGAAAGGACACAGCGAAATAATTACCGACGTGGCATTTTCACCCGACGGCAGAAAAGCCGCCGGTGCATCGTGGGACGGAACAGTTAAAATTTGGGATGCAGCCGGCGCCAATCTCGACCCAATTGTTGATGTAGTAAGTCATTCGGGCGAAATTTGGGCAGTAGCTTTTAGTCCCGACAGCAAATTTTTGGCAACCGGCGGCAGCGACAAACTGATACGGGTTTGGGATGCCGAAAACGGTGCCTTGCTTAAAACCTTACAAGGTCATACCGATTATGTTTCGGCACTTCAATTTAATAATTCGGGCACACAACTTATTTCGGGAAGTTGGGACAAAACCGTAATTGTTTGGGATTTGGCAAATGAAAAACCGATAAAGCAATTAATTGGGCACAATAATTATATTCGCTCAATAGCCATCGACAACAGCAATACGTTGCTGCTTACCGGTAGTTCCGATTCGAAAGTTATGCTTTGGAATTTGAATTCGGGCAATACACTGCTTTCCATGGTACTTGCTTCCGATACCGAAGACCGCGTAGTTACTTCGGCACAAGGCTTTTTTGAAGGTACCGAAAACGGTATCAGAAACGGATTGCATTATGTAAAAGGCACGCAAATTATTCCGCTTGAGGCTTTATACGAAAAGTTTTACATGCCCGGTTTGTGGGCAACTATTTTGAAAGGCGAAAAACTAAAAACACCGCAAGTAAACCTCAACGATGCCTTTAAAATGCCACCGTTGGTTAAACTTACGATTGTAAATAAAGATGCCATAAGCTCGGAAAACGGTGAACTGATGAGCAAGCAACAAATCTTGCAAATTACGGTGGAAGCGACCGACCAAGGAGGCGGAATTGACGAAATTTTACTTTACCACAACGGCAAACTGCTGCAAACTACCCAACGCGGTTTTAAACCACTGCCGGTTATGGGCGAAACAAAATCGAAAACCTTCGACGTTAGTCTTGTTTCCGGCAAAAACACCTTAACCGCTACCGCACTGAATAACGAACGAACAGAAGCTTTTCCGGTAGAAATTATTGTAAACTATTCGGGCATTCGACCACAATCGGATTTATATATTGTTTCCGTAGGTATAAACAATTACAAAAACGCAACCCTAAATTTGAATTACGCCATTGCCGATATGGAACATTTTACCGGTGCCATGCAAAACGGAAGTGCATCAATTTTCAAAAATATAATCGTTAAAACACTTCAGGACAAAGATTTTACAAAAGAGAAAATAGTCGCATTATTTACTGAGCTTCAAACCACTGTGCAACCCGAAGATGTATTTATTTTTTACTACGCCGGGCATGGTGCCATGAGCAGTGCCGAATCGAAACAACAAGAAAAATTCTATTTAATTCCGTACAATATAACCCAAATATACGGCAACGACGATATGTTGCAAAAACACGGCATTTCGTCGGATGAATTGATGCAATATGCCACCGCCATTAAGGCACAAAAGCAGCTGCTGATATTGGATGCTTGCCAGTCGGGAGGCGCAGTTAAATCGTTCGCAGGACGCGGTGCCTCAGAACAAAAAGCTATTATTCAATTGGCTCGAAGTACCGGAATGGTTCTTTTGGCAGCTTCAGGCAGCGAGCAATATGCTACCGAGGTGGGCGAAATTGGTCATGGAATTTTCACCTATGCCTTGGTTGAAGGCTTAAACGGGAAAGCCGATGGAGGCGATAAAGACGGTAAAATTACGGTAAACGAACTTAAATCGTTTTTAGATGACCGAGTGCCCGAACTTTCGGAAAAGTACAAAGGCTCTGCCCAATACCCTACCGGTTTTGCAAAAGGTATGGATTTTCCAATTTCCATAATTAGATAAAACAAACTTTCTTTAATTAATTTTTTACATACTATTTATAACATTAACATCATTTCATTATGAAAAAAGTTTTTTCTTTAATTGGCATTTTAGCTATTGGCGCGTTGGTAAGCTTTAATGCAAGTGCACAAAAATACAACGGTTCGGTGAGCTTAAATAAAGCCGATTATAATTTCAAAACTACTTGCGGCGAAACGGTTGAAAGCGAAGCGGCCAAAATCCAAGTAGAATATTTAGGTTTAACAGTTGCCAAAATTAAAAAAGGCAAAAAGAAAATGGTATTGGTTACACCTTGCGAAACGCTAACCTTAAAAACATATCCGGATAGTTTTAAAGACGGATGGTATAAAATTATTTTTACCACAATTGATAAAAAAACGCAAAAATTGGCCTCCGGCGTTGAAGGTACGAAAAAAGAAGTTCGTTTCGAATTTGAATTTGAACCCGGTTCGGTAAAAACGAAAGATGGTTCGTGGGGTTCGAATGCAAGCGATGTAAACCAAGCACTGGAAAAAATTGTAGGCTACATAGCTACCGAATTGAAATTATAATTTATTGAATTTCAGACCCGACGGGTTTTAAAAACCGTCGGGCATTTACTTCATCGACAACCTCGTTTCATTTTAATTCGAACAAGCTTAAATTTATGCTGTCGGTTTGCAAATAATCGGGTTTTAGCAACAAAGCTTTTTGAATTGCCTCGGCAGAGTTTACCGTCCATAGTTGCAATTTTAATCCTTTTTTCCGGTAGGTTTCAACAAGTTCCGGAGTTAAATTTTCATTCGTTTTAAACTTATAAGAAATACCCGAAAAGTTATTTTTTGCAGCCAGTTCCATTGCATTTTCAAACTTATCGAGCGCCATGTAATAGCATTCAATTTCAGCCGATTTACTTCGAACTCTGTTTAAAAAGCTTTGCGTTGCCGATTCAACCAAAATATTTCGTTCGAGTTTGTATTTAATTGCCAGCCGAACAATTTCATCGGCTATTTTATTCATTTGCGATATGGTATTCAAACGAGCTATAACGCAAGGAAACCAAGCCTTTACATCAAGCGAAATATGTTTTTCGGGATAATTTTCAGCCATATAAACAAAAACATCTTCAAGCTTCGACATAGTTTTTTCGTTTCCAAGGCACGAATCGAGTTTCATAAGTTCGTCATCGGAAAAGGCCGAAAAGCAACCTGCGTAATAAATGCTGCAATCGGGCAACGCTGAATTATGCCCAAGCCAAAGCGTTCCGGATTTGCTTATTTGTAAGTCCAATTCAATGCCGTTAAGTTGGCTTAAACCAAATTTAGCGCCTTCAAATGTATCTTCTTCGTAAAGTAGGTTTCCGCTTCCGCTACCCATGTGCCCTAAAATTTTGGTAGCAGGCTCAGGTAATTTGGTAATAACAAAATTTTCGGTTTTACTGCACGAAAAAAAAACAGCAATTACTATAAAGTATACGGATTTCATGTAGGATAAAAAAGTAGTTCTTTGCAAAAATAAACTTTTTAACAACGAATTTAAAATATAATTTTGTACCTCATTTCAAATTAACGTTTAAGAAGCTACACATGTTCAAGTTTTTAAAATATTTAGGCACCGTTGCCGTTTTTTTGTTGTTACTTTTTGCCTTTCATCGGTTTATTTTCATTATTTTTAATTTGAAATACCTTGCCGATGCCAACGGTTGGTTGTTGGCAAAGTCGTTTTTATTCGGGTTGCATCTCGACATCTCAATTATCGGTTATATAATTCTGATAATCTGTTTATTGGAAATATTAATGCTAATTATTTTCAGAAAGTTTAATTTTCGCATAATCAATTGGCTTCTATACCTAACTGCAGCTTTAATAACCTTGTTGCTTTTGGGCAATACCATTTTATACTCGTATTGGGGCAGAATGTTGGATGCCGATGGCATGAGTTTTTTGGAAACACCTGCTGTTATTGCCGAATCGCTTTCGTACACCGAAATAACCGGCTATTTGAGCATTCCGGCACTGTTAGTTTTTGCCACAATTTTTCTTTTAAATAGAAGCATTAAAAACTTTACCGAAAGCGAACAATTGCCTTGGCTTGCCGTAAGTAAAACCGCTTTAATCATCCTAATTTTGGCAGTGCTTACCATAATACCCATACGCGGCGGGTTTGGCACTGCACCCATAAATACAGGCGTTGCCTATTTTTCACAAAATCAGTTTGCAAGCCATGCTGCCATTAATCCGGTTTGGAATTTAATGTACAGCTACAAACGCCGCAATGCACTTACACAACATTTTTCGTTTATGGACGAAAATAAAGCCACCGAAATTGTAAAAAAATTAACTGAAACCGGCGGCGAAACAACCCAATTGCTTAGCAATACCAAACCCAACGTGGTTATTATATTACTCGAAAGTTTTTCGGCACAAGTTATAGGCAAATTGGGTGGTATTCCGGCAACCCCAAATTTCGATTCCTTATGCACGGAAGGAGCGTTGTTTTCGAACCTTTACGCCGCTTCCGACCGCTCCGACAAAGGTTTAGTTGCTGCACTTGCCGGTTATCAAGTGGTACCCACCTACTCTATTATGCAATACCCCGGCAAATCGCAGTCGCTCAACTTTTTGCCTCAACAACTTACCAGCGCAGGCTACAAGGGCACAAGCTACTTGTACGGCGGCGACATAAGGTTTAAAGGCATGAATTCGTTCGTTACCTTGGCTGGTTTTAAACAAATTATTTCTATCGACGATTTTCCGACCAACATGCAAGGCGAAAAGTGGGGTGTGCATGATCAATATACCTTCGAACGATTTAAAAACGAACTGATTAATGAACCAAACAAGCCATTTCTGAAATTCATTTTCAGCTTAAGCAGCCACGAACCATTTGATGTACCTATGGAAAAAGTGTATAAAGACCCTTACGTAAATTCTATTCATTATACCGACCGCTGTTTAGGCAAATTATTTAAAGATATTAAGCAAACCGAAATTTGGAACAACACCCTTTTTATACTGATTGCCGACCACGGAACCACCGGCCCGCAAAACGCCACGGCACTTAACAAAGAACGCTACCACATACCTATGCTTTGGGTAGGCGGTGCGCTGGCGGTTAAAGATACCGTAATAAGCAACACGGGCAGCCAAACCGATATGGCGGCAACTTTACTTAATCAATTGAAAATAAGCAGTTCAGGCTTTCCGTTCAGCAAAAATTTACTTGCCAAAAAGGTAAACGAATTTGCATTTTTTGTGTACCCAAATGCATTCGGACTAATAACCCCCAAAGGGTATTTTGTATACGACAATACTTCAAAAAAAATTGCATATACCCAAGGAACCGTATCGGAAACCGACATTGAAAACGGAAAAGCGTATTTGCAAGTTATTTCGGCAGACCATTTAAAACGGTGAGCATTAAGAATATTCGAATTTGAGCGCTACTTTCAATAAAAATAACCGTTTATCTTTTAAGCGGACTCCAGATTGCCCATAATTTGAATTTTCATATAAAAAACATGTTATAAAACACAATACACATCATAATAACTACCTTATTTTGCGGTTTTTTAAAACAATGCTCGAATTAAACTAACTTTATACGCATAATTACAACATGAGAAAACTATTACTGCTAATCGGCTTCATTTCACTTTCTACAACTATTTGGTCACAAAAAAAATCGGATGGTTTAATTGAAAATTTAGATTTCTTTTATACAGATGAAAACATTTCAATAAAATACGATTTAATAGGTGAAACTTCAAAAACAGATAGGTACTATAAAATCGGGTTTAGATAAGCAAATAATTTGGAATATAAAAAAAGATGGATTATTGATTGACGAATCCATTTTTTTTAAAGTTTACGCACTGAAATTACCAAATAAAAATTTGAGCAAGAGTCTACTATACAGTACACTGCTTCCCGGATTAGGTAACAAGCAAGCCGGTGCAAAAAACAACACGGTTTTGCTTGGAGTAGCAGGTTATTCGGCAATTATCGGTTCTATTTTATTTAATCAATCTTCAAAAGATTTTACACAAAAATATCTAAACAGCTTTGATGATGTTGAAAGTGAGGCACACTTTAACAAAGCAGAAAAATTTGCAAATTATTCGTTCATTTCAGCAGGTGTTGCAGCCGGAATTTGGGCAATTAATTATGCAATTGTTGGTAGCAGATATGCAAAAACAAAAAAGATGACCAAAGAAAAGCTGCTGAATTCGAAAGAGGCTATTATAATAAGTGCAAAATCAGCAAGCAAAACGGTAAGTACTCGTGGCGTTCCGCCCGGTTTATTTGCCGACTTATCGTTTATTGATGCCAATAAAAATGACATTTTAGAGGCCGGCGAGCAAGGCGAGTTAATTGTTAAAATTGCAAACCATGGTAAAGGCGATGCGTTGAATTTAGAAATATCGGTTAAAGACAGCATGGCTGTTTCCAACATACAAGTATCAGCCAAACAAATTGTTAATATCATAAAACCGGGCGAAACCGAAACCGTTAAATTCGCCATAACAACCAATACAGAGTTGGAAACCGGCAAACATAAATTCGAAATTTTAGTTAAGGAAGGCTACGGTTTCGATATGGATCCGATGTACTTACAACTGCCTACATTTGCTTTTCAAAAGCCTAAATTTGCTGTTTCGGGTTACGAAATAGTTGATTTTGGCGAAGGAACATCGGCAGTTAAGCAAGATGGGCAATTACAATTGGGTGAAATGGCATTGGTGCGTTTAACCATACAAAACATTGGACAGGGTGCTGCCGAAGACATAAATTTTGGAATTACCGCATTTGACCCAAACATTTTTATGGAAAACAATACGGGCAAATTAACTAAACTGCAATCGGGCGAGCTGCAAACATTGGTTTTTACCATAGTCCCAAATAAGCGTGTGCAAATAACCGACAATAAACTGAAACTAAATATTAAAATTACCGAACAAACCGGAAAATCGACCTTTAACGAGCCGTTTTACATTACACTTAATCAGAAAGCACCTGAACAAACTATTGTAAATGTTTATGCAGATATAAACTCGTTGCAAAAAAACATTGCAACCTTTGTTACCGATTCGAAAAAATTTTCGACTAAAATAGGCGACCTTACCGACATTAAAACCGTTCCGCAAAGCGTTACAAAACGCCCCAATGCATTGGGCGTTGTAATAGGTATAGGCAAATACGAGAATATGGCTCCTGCACCTTATGCCGATAACGATGCAATTATTATGAAAGATTATTTCAAGAAAGTGCTTGGTATTGAAAACGTTATTACACTTACCAACCAAGAGGCATCTATTTCGCGATTTAAACGAATTTTTACCAATGCCGGCTATGGCGAAATTAGCAAAAACGTTATAACCGACAGTACCGAGATTTTCGTTTTCTATTCCGGACACGGAATACCGGACAAAACAGGCGATAACACCTACTTATTTCCTAACGATGGAGTAACGGAAGATTTATCGGAATTTGCTTATAACATTGAAACTTTGTACAATAACCTTAATAATATGGGTGCAAAAAATGTTACCATATTTATGGATGCTTGTTTTAGCGGTTTCAGCAAACCAACGCAACGTATTAGCGCCGAAAACCTGATAGCACAAAAAGGTATAAAAGTTAAGCCCAAGAATTTGTGGCGAAATAATCCGAAATTTACTGTATATGCTTCGTCAACTGCCGAAGAAACCTCGCTTGGTTTCGATGTTTCTGAAACCGGTTTATTTACCTATTATTTGTGCGAAGGTTTAACCGGCAAAGCCGATACCAATTTAGATAAAAAAATTACGTCGGGCGAATTGCGCGATTATGTAGCTAAAAAAGTTAAAGAAACTTCGGTGAAAATTAGTGGTTTGCAAACTCCCGAATTTATCGGCAACGAAAATAGGGTTTTGGTTGAATACTAATGCTAAATTAATTAATTGAGCTTGAGGGTGTCTGAAAAAGCAATAAATTAAGAACACTTAAATCAATGTCGTTTAGTTAAGGCTGAAAGCCTTGAAGCAATTAGCACAGGGCAACGCCCGGTGTTAATTGCCCGGTAGATTTTTCGCCCTGAAGGGGCAATGGCTAAACGACATTGACACTTAAATTGTAATTTTTCGACTTTTCGAAAAAGCTTTAAGTATTACTTTAATTGAGTTAAAAATAAATGCCGGCAAAAAACAATAATAATGAATCGAATTATAGGATTACTTTTAACGTTAGCAATCTTGCTTTCACATTGTAAAAAGGAAGAATTACAAAGGGTTACAAAATTATCGGTGGATAATTTGGAAGCTCAATCCTATTCTTCAATAAAAGTTACTGCCCATATAATTGATTTAAGCAAAACCGATAAAACCGAATTCGGCATTTGTTACAGTGAAACCAACCCTGAACCAACTATAAACAATAGAAGGCTAGCGTTTAGCGAAATAAAAAAACTTACACCGACCACAAAAATTATAAACGGTTTGGATGCGAATACGATGTACTATATGCGTGTTTACCTTATTGAAGATGGAAAACCGGTGTATAGCGAAGTTAAAAGCCTTCGTACTCCGCAAAAACCTACAATTACAACCTTAGGGGCAAATGATATTAACTTTTCGTTTGCTACACTAAATGGTACTATAAATGCAAATAACAACCTTGTTTCGGTTTATTTTGAATACGGTACAACCATTGAATACGGGCATGCTGTTATGAGTAACCCGGGAACAGTTTCAGGCTACCAACAAACAATGGTTAGTGCACAAATAAACAATTTGTCGCCATCCACCATTTATCATTTCAGAATTAAAGCAGCAACCGATACCGGCACAATTTACGGCAACGACCATTTTTTTACAACTGCCGAAAGTCCACTGCCAATAGTTACCACCGGCAATATAAAGAATATAAATACAACCTATGCCAATTGCGAAGGTGTTATTTCTGCCGACGGCGGAACAAATATAATTGCACGCGGTGTATGTTGGAGTACATCGCCAATGCCAACTACAAATAATGCAACTACCAACGACGGCATTGGGTTAGGTACATTTACAAGTACACTTTTTGGTTTGGCTGCCAATACCACCTACTATGTACGTGCTTATGCAACCAACGTTAGCGGTACCGGTTATGGCAACGAAATTCAGTTTACTACCGCAAAAAACGCTAATATTGCTATTGAAATGGTATTGGTAAACGGCGGAACTTTTATTATGGGCGGCGGAACCGGGCAAACCAATTTGTTTGCCAACGAACAACCAACCCACCAAGTTACCCTTACCGGTTTTTATATGGGCAAGTACGAAATAACTCAAGCACAATACACTGAATTAATGGGAGTTAATCCATCTTATTTTTCCGACCATACCAACAAACCCGTTGAGCAGGTTAGCTGGTTCGATGCCATTTCATTTTGCAATAGGCTTAGCGAACACGAAGGACTAAGTAAATGCTATACCCTTAACGGTTCGGAAGTTAGTTTTAATTCGAGTGCAAAAGGTTATCGCTTACCCACTGAAGCCGAATGGGAATACGCTGCCCGTGGCGGTACAAATTACACCGATTATTACACCTACAGCGGCGGTAATTCTGTGTACGAAGTGGGTTGGGTAAAAGAAAATTCGTACGATTTGGGCTACGAGCACCCCGATTACGGAACTCACCCTGTTGGTTCAAAAAAAGCCAATAAATTGGGCATTTACGACCTAAGCGGAAATGTGTGGGAATGGTGTTGGGACTGGTTTGGCAGTTACACCTCAAACAACTTACGCTCGCTCGTCGGCACGAGGCTACGGTACACCCGAAAACGGAAGCTACAGTTTAGGGTTTCGGGTAGTACGAATTCCGTAATTGCATTTTCTTTAAAAAACCATAAAATTAATTAAAGTACATATTATCAGCATATTAATTTATGAAATATACAATAAAAATTCTGCTCGCACTTAGTCTTTTATTTTCATTTTGCCAAAAAGATGGCATTGAGCGTATTACTAAACTAAGAATTGATGAAGTAAAAGCTTCAAATTCAACGGAAATAAATGTTTTTGTATCGGTTATTGATTTGAGCGAAAAAACGAAAAGTGAATTTGGTATTTGTTATAGTTCAACTTCGTTGAATCCGACCATCAACAATACTAAACTTATAGTCGAAAATATGTCGAAAAGTAAACTGACACGTTATACTATAAAAGGTTTAAATAAAAACACCACTTATTATTTTCGGTTTTATACAATTGAAAACCGTGAAGTAGTGTATAGCGAAGTTAAATCGGGTCAAACATTAAGCGAGCCTGAATTAATAACCATTTCACCTATTGTTTTTACGAATACATCGGCAAAAATTACCGGTTCGTATAACACCAACGGTATTCCTTCCGATATTTATTTCGAATTTGGCGAAACAAATTTATTCGAAAAAACCTTTGCTGTAACTTCCGGCAAAACCGGCGTAACTCAAACTGTTCAATTGGAATATGAAGTGAACGAATTGAAAGCAGAAACCTACTATTTTTTTCGATTAAAAGCAGTAACCGACTCTAGAACTTATTACAGCAACGTGTCTTCTTTTTTAACCGATAGACCCACTGCACCTGAAATTTCTATCACGCGTATATTTGAAGTACATCCTACAATTTATGATATTAGCAGTAAAATTACCAATGACGGCGGTGCAGCAGTTATTTCATGCGGTTTATGTTGGAATACTACCGGAAATCCGGATTTAAGCAGTACTTATCTATACGGAACTTGTTCAGGCGATGTACGAATGAACTCTTTGTTGCCTGAAACAACTTATTATATTCGTGCTTTTGCCCAAAACAAAGCCGGTTTAGCTTATAGCATTGAGCATAGTTTTACTACTCCCAAAACACCAAAACCCGAAGCAACAACCCTTGCCGCAACCGATATTTCGCAAACTTCTGCCACGCTCAATGGTGCAATTAATGCTTTTGGCTATACGGAGAAAACCTCTTTTGAATGGGGTTTATCGACTAATTATGAAAACACGATAAATGCCAATTGGATATACGACGGAACGGCAAGAAACTCAAAAATTCAGCTTACCGATTTATACCCGGAAACCGTTTATAATTATAGGGTTAAGGTAGAAACTGTAGGAGGAATTGCTTATGGTGAAAATATGCAATTCGAAACAACAAGTTTTAAAGTACCGGAAGTTACTACTGCCGGAACCAACTACATTACGCCTGTTTCGGCTATTGTAAATTCAATAATAAAACAGGATTATGGTTTAAATATTACAGAAAGAGGCGTTTGTTGGAGTACTCATGAAATGCCTACAAAAGATGATTTTTATACAACCGACATAAATACTGTTGCATCGTTTATATGCAATATTTCAGAATTAAACCCAAATACAACCTACTATATTAGAGCTTGGGCAAGGAATTTAAAAGGTATAGGCTATGGAAATCAATTAGTTGTTGAAACGCCGTCTGCCGGCGAAACAGTTACCGATATAGATAATAATACGTACAATGTGGTGAAAATTGACAACCGGTATTGGATGAAGGAAAATTTGCGAACAACAAGATTTAATAACGGAACAGAAATTTCCTATGTAAACGATAACGAAACATGGTATAACTTCCAAGGCTCGGCATATTGTTGGTACGATAATAATTTGTACGGTTCCGGTTTTATTTACGGTAATCTGTATAATTATTATGCAGCTTCCGACTATCAAAATATCTGCCCTACCGGATGGCATGTTCCAACTGAATCTGAAGTACAAATACTTGCTTCATATTTGGGTGGTACAGCGGTAGCCGGCGGTAAAATGAAAAAGACAGGCTACGATTTTTGGTCAAGTCCTAATGAAGGTGCTACTGATGTGTCCGGCTTTTCCGCAATAGCAGGCGGAACCAGAAATTCAAGTTTTGATGGTAAATTGCTATATTCCTTTTTTTGGACTAAATCAGATTCCGAATTTAATAAAGCAATTGGATTTTATCTTCATTATTCGTCAGAGAGTATTCAAATTACACAAGATACCAGAACAACCGGAAAATCGATTCGCTGCATAAAAGATTAATTTTCAAAACGAAACTATACCCATGCAAAAACAAACCATAGCATTAGTTGCTCTATTTTCAATCCTTGTTTTATTTTCTTTTTGTCAAAAAAATAATCCGGCGCGAATAACAAAAATTAAGATAATTGAATCCTCTGCGCTCAGTTCTACATCGATACTTGTAACTGCTGAAATTATTGATTTAAGTGCCGAACCTAAAATTGAATTAGGATTTTGTTTTAGCGAAACGAATCAAGAGCCAACCGTAAACGACGCTAAATCTGTTGCCGGCAGTTATGCAAAATCTGAAAATATTCAGTTTTTGCTAAGTGAACTTAAAAGAAACACAACGTATTATGTACGTTTCTATATAACTGAAAACAGCGAAACAATTTACAGCAATACAATTCAGCAAAAAACCTTAAACCTGCCAACACCGGTTGTTCTAACAAAAAATATCGAATTTTTAAAAGCAAATTTACTTAAAACAAATGCTGAAATTATTTCAAATGAAGGTTCGGAAGTTTTAGCAAGCGGAGTTTGCTGGAGTAAAAATAGTTTACCAACAATAACTGACTTAAAAACCAATGAAAATATAGCATCCGGTTTTTTCAATTCCAATATTTCAGGTTTGCACTACGGAAGCAAGTATTATGTTCGCGCCTATGCTACAAACGCTTACGGAACCGACTACGGCAAGCAAATTGAGTTTTCGACCATTACGCCTACCTTGCCGGTACTTACTACCAATCCGGCAAGTGTAATTACAATTACCGGAGCAGTTTCAGGAGGAACTATAACAAATTCGGGTGGTTTAGACATCATAAAACGGGGTTTGTGCTGGAGCACTTCCGAAAAACCAACGCTTAACAACAACTTTACAAACAACGGAAACGACCTTGGAGAATTTACGGTTTATCTTTCCGATTTAGAAATTTACACAACTTATTACCTCAGAGCTTATGCAACCACAGAATTAGGCACCGGGTACGGTAACGAAATATCATTTAAAACCGCATCGACTTATATTTCGGATGGCGATAACAATTATTATTCAACCGTACAAATTGGTCAGCAAACATGGTTAAAGCAAAATTTAAAAACTACAAAATACAACGATGGCACACCAATACGTAATATAACCAATAATATTGAGTGGGTACAAGCCACGCAACCCGGGTACTGTTGGTATAACAACGATGAAACTAACAAAGCAAAGTTTGGCGCACTTTATAATTGGCGTGTAATAGAAGAAAATAAAAATGTTTGCCCTAAAGGTTGGCATGTACCTTCGTATAGCGAATGGTTACTTCTAATTGCCGTTTTGGGCGGCGATAATGAAGCGGGCGGAAAACTAAAAGCGACAACCGATTGGGAACTGCCAAACGGAGGAGCTACCAATGAAACCGGCTTTACTGCCTTTCCTAACGGACTAAGGTATAAATCAAACGGTGTATTTGCAGGTGCAAATAAATATGCAAATTTATGGACTACCGATCAAAATACCGATATGGCTACGGTAATTTACCTAAGCTATCTTCAACCATCCGCATACGCTACTTTGGCTTTAATGAATGACGGATTTGGAATTAGATGTATTAAAGATTAAGATTTTAACAAATGAAAGCTAAATACAATTTATTATTCGTCGTAATTTTATGTTGCTTTTCGGCCTGCGAAAACGAATCGGTTAAGCGAATAACTAAGTTTAAGCTTAATAACGCTGCTGTTTTTGATTATGATGCTGCCATTATTTCGGTTTCGGTTATCGATTTAAGCGAACAACCATTTAGCGACGCCGGTTTTTGCGTAAGCCACCTAAACACCGAACCTACCATTGCAGATAGTAAATACAAAATTAGACTGCTTAAAAAAGGTACGTATACCGATACTATTCAGAATTTAGTGCAAAATACACGCTATTTCACCCGATTCTATTTAATTGAAGCCGGTACCGTAAAATACAGTAATGCAGTAAGTTTTACGTTACCGCAAAAACCGGTTTTACAAATTAGCCTTCCGGAACAAATTAGTTACACGTCGGCTATAATTTCAGGAGTTGTAAATGCCAATAACAATGAATCGGAAGTTTTTTTTGAAGTACTAAATGAAAATTCACCGGCAATTAGATTTGGTGCCACTCCGAAAAGTATTACAGGAAATTTGGAAACAACGGTTAATTTACAATTAAACAATTTGACAGAAAACACAAATTACAGTTACCGTTTAATTTTGCTCAACAATATGTCGCCGGTTTATAGCGAGCGTAGAAGTTTCAAGACCCTAAAGTATAGCGTTCCCAAAATTACTACCGGTATAATTAATAATATATCCCAAAATTCGGCAAGTGTAACTTTAACAATCGATTCGGATGGTGGTTTAGAAATTTTGAATACCGGCGTATGCTGGTCGGTACAACCATATCCGACCCAAGACGATAATAACATGCTATATTCTATAATGCCAATTGAAATGGCAATAACTGATTTACGAGCCGAAACAACCTACTATGTAAGAGCTTATGCATCTAATTCGGTAGGTTTAGCCTATGGCAACCAGCGTAGTTTTACCACCAAAAACGCATCAATGCCATCAATTAGCGCTCCTTATTTTAACGATGAAAATATAACTCAAACAACGGCAAAAATAACCTGCAGTGTATTGTCCGATGGCGGTGCCGATATTTTAGAACGAGGATTTTGTTGGAGCTCCTCCGGTCTGCCACTTGTTACCGACAATAAAGTACTTATTCCGAACACACAAGAATTATTCGAAGGTACAATTCAGAATTTATTACCCATTACCGGTTATAATGTACGTGCATTTGCTATAAACAAAGCCGGACTTTCCTATAGTACCGTAAAATATTTTGTAACAAAGCCGAGTAAATAACAGGCTGGTTTTGTAATTATATAATAAATTATAAAAAAAGCTCGATTCACATCGAGCTTTTTTTTGTATACGCAAAGCGTATTATTTCTTTTTGCCTTTAGCAGCGTTAGCAATAGAGTCAGCTTGAGCAGCAGCAGCAATTGAATCTAAACGAACTTGCTCAATAGCAGCAATTGAATCTAAACGAACTTGCTCAACTTTAGCAATTGAATCAGCCATTAAAGAATCTTTAGTAGCTTGAAGTTTAGCTTGCTCTTCAGCGCTTGGGCCGCATGCAACAAATACTGATAAAGTTGCAAAAATAGCGAAAGTCAAAATTGATTTCATATTATTTTTTTTATTGAATTAAAAACGATGCAAAATTAGATTAAAATCAGATTAAAACAATAGTTTTTATCTTTTTTTTTCA
>JAIFNC010000293.1 GCA_020047935.1 Bacteroidota bacterium | reverse complement strand
TTTACTTTTTTGTTGAATAAAATAGGCAAAAGATTTGTAAAGAATTAAAATGCCACGTAGTTTTGTGCGTTGGTAGGTGAAAAACTTCAAAATAAAATAGTATGCATATAGCAGTAGCCGGAAATATTGGTTCCGGAAAAACAACCTTAGCGCGCTTACTCGCCAAACAATATGGCTGGGAGCCTCATTACGAAGATGTTGACGATAATCCGTATTTAAACGATTTTTATGACGACATGCAACGTTGGTCGTTTAATTTGCAGATTTATTTTCTCAACAGCCGTTTTAATCAGGTACTTAAAATTCGTAAATCGGGAAAAACCATTATTCAAGACCGAACTATTTATGAAGATGCGCATATATTTGCACCTAATTTGCATTCAATGGGCTTAATGACCTCGCGCGATTTCGAAAATTACGTAAGTCTGTTTAATTTAATGAGTAACATGGTTGAACCGCCTGATTTGCTGATTTATTTGAAAGCATCGGTACCAACCCTGGTTAGGCAAATACAAAAACGCGGTCGCGATTTCGAAAATACCATTCGAATTGATTATTTGACCCGACTGAACGACCGATACGACGCTTGGATTGAAGGATATAAATTGGGGAAGTTGCTTATTATCGATGTAAATAGCCTCGATTTTGAATCGAATCCATCCGATTTAAGTCAAGTAATCAGTAAAATAGATGCCGAGTTGCATGGGTTATTTTAAATTGAATTTCAACTTATAAAAAAAAAATGAAAGGACAAGGAAGTGCTAAAATTTGGATTGCGGTAAGTGTCGTAATTTTGCTGGCATTGGTGTGGGCATTATACGACCGCAATGTACAAATTGAAAAGCAAGAAGATTTGGTGAGCGAACTGGAAAAAACAACTTCGGATAAAATGGAAGTTACCCACGATTTGAAAGAGCTTTGGAACCAGTATGAATCACTAAAAACCAACAACGACAGCTTAAACCAAGTACTGGGAGGCGAACAACAACGAATTGCCGGTTTGTTGGAAGAATTAAAAAACGTAAAATATTCGAACAACGCAAAAATTGAACAGTACAAAAAGGAAATTGGTACGCTGCGAAATATAATGCGCAGTTACG
The DNA here is from genome assembly GCA_020047935.1 of Bacteroidota bacterium. GTDB lineage: Bacteria > Bacteroidota > Bacteroidia > Bacteroidales > JAIFNC01 > JAIFNC01. The sequence continues at coordinate 4,743 of JAIFNC010000293.1, read as the reverse complement.
TGGTGCAAATTGATTCGTTAAATACACGTAACCAAGAACTTATTGCCGAAAACTACGAAGTGAAAAAGGAATTTAGGCAAGAGCGAAACAAAAACCAAGAACTGAGCCAAATTGCCGACAGTTTAAATGTTACGGTAACCAAAGCATCGGTAGTTAAAGCTATTAGCCTTAGCGCCATGGGAGTAAACGACCGCGATAAGGAAAATTCGAAAGCACGAAAACTCGATAAATTGAAAGTTTGCTTTACGCTTGCCGAAAACGACATTGCTCGTAAAGGTTTGCGCGATGTATATATTCGAATTGCCGGACCCGATACCGAAGTACTAAGACTTGCCGATAACGATTTATTTTCGTTTGAAGGTCAGGAGTTGGTGTATTCGGCAAAACGACAAGTGAATTACAGCGGTAAAGCGCAAGAGGTGTGCATGTATTTTAAGCCAACCAAAGAGCTTAAACCGGGCAGTTACGTTGCCGATATTTTTAGCGAAGGCGCAATTATTGGGCAAGTAACTTTTGTACTGAAATAACTCGTTAGTATGCTCGAAGCGGCCAAAGGTCTGGTTCTTAAACAAACAAAATATTCCGAAACTTCGCTTATTGTTTCAATTTTTACTTTCGAACACGGTAAGCGAAGTTATATTATTGGCAGCGTGCGTGGTGCAAAAAAAAACAAAACCATGCAATATTTTACTCCCGGTTCGTATGTGCAATTTACTGCCTTTGAGCACCGCCGCAGTAATTTGCACCGAATTAAAGAAATTGAGTTCGTACAAGTTTTTCATTCGGTACTCGAATCGGTTCAAAAATCGGCAGTGGTTATGTTTATGGTCGAAATGCTTTCGAAAATTTTAAAAGAAAACTTTACCGACCACGATTTGTTCAATTTACTGATTTCTTTTTTCGAACTGCTCGATACCGAAAACAAAAGAACCCACTATATGCTGTATTTGTTTTTGGTTCGCTTGGCCAAATATCAGGGGTTTTATCCGCACGGAAAGTACAGTGTCGAAACGCCTGTATTCGATTTGCAAGGTGGAACATTCCGTGCCGATTTTCCTATACACAACCAATATGTTCAGGGCGAAAATGCCGAGCATTTAAGCAATTTATTTGTTATGAATATAGAAGAATTTGAGCAGTTATCGCTCGGTTCGGCAGCTCGTTTGGAATTATTGGATAGTCTGCTGGCTTTTTACAAATTGCATTTCGAAGGCGTGGCTAATTTGAAGTCGTTCGAGGTGTTGAAAAAGATTTATTTCTGACAGCACTGTATTTGCGTATCCAAATAACCCACAAAATAAAAATGAAAAAGTAGGTGGTGTATTTAAAAATGAAATCGTGATTTACATCCAAATATTGCGGACAACAAAGGTCGATGTAAACCAATGCGCTTATTCTTATGATGTTAAGCAAGTAAATTACTGCCAACCCCAGCGGTATATACCAAATTTTCGAAGTAATTTTGCCGGGGAAAACAAGAATAAATCCGGCATAAAGCAGCATTAAATTACGACCTAAGCATCCTCGGTCTAAGTAAACGCCACCTTTATTAAACGCTCTAATAATTTTTCCGTCAACAAAGGTATCGAGCCCAAAAATTGCTAAAAATGCTTTTGACGAATACAAAAAAGAATCGGTTAATAATTCGACACCAAATTCGTAAAAACGGTGTATAAAACTTATGTTTTTAAGAAACGTGTAAAAAATTTCGAACCCAATATAAAGCAATACACCCGATACAATAAATTGTGTAACGGGTGAAAGTTTATTGTTTTTTACTATTTGCCCAATGAGTTTCAATGCATTTCTTCCTTAACTGAATTCGAAGCGTACAGTTTTCGTCCTCCATACAACAAACCTGCTACCAATAGTGCGCTTAAACCTCCGTCCAGCGGAATATCTTTGGGTTTTGGAGGCGGAGGCTGAGCAATTGCCGATTCGGTGAAAAATGGGGCAAGGGTTAAGACTAAAACTAAGGTTACTATTTTCAATTGCTTTTTCATTGTTTTTATATCTATAGCTTAATTACTCGTATTATTGAAGTTTAACGGCAAATATAATACGATTGTTTCTAAATAAAATTCATTTTTGATGAAAGTGCATTTTTATGCGATAAATGAACCCGAATTGGTTTAAAATTTTCCTATTTATTACCGGAAAAAAACGGTTTCGCAGTTCAATTTAACGTGTTTTCACATTCATACTGCCTATTGGTGAAGTTTAGCTTTTGCACCCTAAAAATAGTACTTATGTTTGCATCAGGAATTCAATTACAATCTGGCGATGGGAACACTCTCTTTTTTAGGGAGTGTTTTTTTTTGTTCAAAATTGTGATTGTAAATTTCGCCAAAATATTTCTATAGAAAAAATCTCAATACGTATTAACCTGCCAAAAATACGCAAATTCACACTCAAAATGCTTGTTGGTGAATTATAGCTTGTACAACGAATAAATAGTGCCTATTTTTGTTTCAGGAATTCAATTACAATCTGGCGATGGGACTGCACTCTATTAGTTTTTTCCGATAGAGTGCAGTTTTTTTTATGCTTTTTTTTAAAGCATTTAGCTAAAAGGTTTTACTTTTGTAGTTTGCTATATAAACATTACTTCTATGATTAAGTCAAAAATACCCAATGTAGGAACTTCCATTTTTTCGACCATGTCCGAACTGTCGGCAAAATATAATGCAGTAAATTTATCGCAAGGATTTCCAAATTTCAGTTGTTCCGACCAATTAATAGACCTTTTCTATAAACAACTTAAAATGGGCAATAACCAATATGCCCCAATGCCGGGCGTATTTGCTTTGCGCGCAGCAATTGCACAAAAAACGCAAGACCTTTATGGCAAAAGCTATAACCCCGAAACCGAAATAACCATAACCGCCGGTGCTACTCAAGCACTCAATACCGCCATAACTGCTTTGGTGCACGAGGGCGACGAAGTAGTGGTACTCGAACCTGCCTACGATTCGTATGCGCCGGTTATTAAATTAAACGGCGGAATCCCGATTTATTTCACCCTAAAATCACCCGAATATAAAATTGATTGGATAGAGCTTACTAAACTGGTAAACAGTCGAACTAAACTAATAATAATTAATTCGCCGCACAACCCAACCGGAACGATTTTAACTGCCGACGATTTGCAAACCTTATCCCGATTGGTGCACGGAACCAATATTATTGTGCTTAGCGACGAAGTATACGAGCACATTGTGTTCGATGGCAACAAGCACGAAAGTGTAATAAGTTACCCCGAACTTGCCGAACGCAGTGTAGTAATTTCTTCGTTCGGAAAAACCTACCATGCTACCGGTTGGAAAGTGGGCTACGCCTTGGCACCGGAAGCAATTATGAAAGAATTTCGTAAAATACATCAGTTTCAGGTATTTGCAGTAAATACTCCGGCGCAATATGCCTATGCCGAATTTATGAACAACAAAAGCCAATACCTCGAACTTTCCGATTTTTACCAACAAAAACGCGATTATTTTTTAAGTTTACTGGAAGGTTCGCCTTTTACTGTAACGCCTTCGTACGGCACGTATTTTCAGTTGCTTTCGTACGCCGGTTTTTCGACCATGCGCGATACCGATTTTGCGCATAAATTGGTAACCGATTACGGAGTGGCTTCGGTGCCGGTATCGGAATTTTATCACGACAAATATGACCAAAAAGTACTGCGATTTTGTTTTGCCAAAACCAACGATGTACTGGAACAGGGCGTTGAACGCCTGCTAAAAATACGCGAGGAGGATTTTGTGCCGGGAAATTTATAAGCGCAAATTTTAATTTGTAAAAAACAATCGGTATTTGTATTTTTGCCATCCGAAACAAACGGCCTCATAGTTCAAGGGATAGAACGGAAGTTTCCTAAACTTTAAATACAGGTTCGAGTCCTGTTGGGGCTACTCTCAAAAAAATATTTTTCGCACTAAAAAAGCGAATGCCTTATTTTAAGCGGCTTTGAGCCGCTTTTTTTATTTTATTCGCTTGCTATTCGTTTTATTTTTCACTAAAAATTGCACTAATTTTATTTATATCACGAGTTTAATTTGCAAAATCGAAACAAACATTTATTTGAATTTCTGAATATTTTAACTAATTTTACGGCTAATACTAACAAAAGCCGTAATCATAGATAAAAATTGACCGACAGAGAAAAAATATTACAACTTTTTGAACAAAAAAACGGAATTATTAAACTCAATGAAATTACTAATAGGGGAATTAATAAGTACCATTTATCAAAATTATTGAAAACAGGCGAAGTTGAAAAATTGAAACGCGGTTTTTACATGCTTACCAATTATCAGTTAAACGATTATTCCGAAATTAGTAAATATATTCCGAACGGTTTAATTTGTTTGTATTCAGCATGGAATTATTACAATCTGACAACTTATATACCGCACGAACATCACATAGCAATTGAAAAGAAAGCCAAAATACGACTGCCTGATTATCCATCAATTAAACTTTATTACTGGGACAAATCAGTTTTGAATATTGGAAAGTCAAGCGTGGAAATAAATAATGTTTTGGTAAATATATACGATTTGGAAAAATCGGTTTGCGATGCGGTAAAATTCAGAAATAAAATAGGAAAAGATTTGCTGAATGAAGTGCTGAACGAATACCTGAAACGCAGCGATAAGAACATTGATAAATTGATAAAATACGCCAAACAATTAAGGATTGAACGAATATTAAAAAACTATTTGGAGGTTCTTTTATGAC
>JAIFNC010000325.1 GCA_020047935.1 Bacteroidota bacterium | reverse complement strand
TTTTGTTAAAAGCGGATTGGATATTACTTTCAACATTTCGGGAAACAATACCAAATATAAGGCGCAAATTTATGCTTCGCAATCGGAAATTGAACACGATTCGCGGGCGCTTTTAGTTCGTGCCATTACCAAAAATGCCGACAAAACCCTTATACCCGGTGCATTTGCGAATATCGAAATTGAGTTGGAAAAACTGCACAATGCGCTGTTGGTACCTACTTACAGCATTGTTCCGCTGGTAAACGGACAAAGTTTAATGGTGGTAAAACACGACACCATTTATAATGTACCGGTTGAAACCGGCATTAGAACCGACGATAAGGTGCAAATTTTATCGGGCATTGCCGCAGGCGACACCGTTGCCACTACCGGTTTGTTGGTACTGAAACACAAAATGCCGGTGAAGGTTAAAAAAATTATTAACGAATAAAATTCAACCCAACAATGAATTTTTCATCCATATTTATAAGCCGCCCGGTACTAACTATTGTAATTTCAATTACCATTATACTGTTCGGTTTTATTGGGTTTAGCTTTTTGGGAGTTCGCGAATTCCCAAGTGTAGACCCGCCGATTGTAACTGTTTCAACGAGTTACCCCGGAGCCAATGCCGAGGTTATCGAATCGCAAATTACCGAGCCTTTAGAGGAGGCTGTTAGTAGCATCGCAGGTATAAAATCGTTGACTTCGACCAGCTCCGACGGCAGAAGCAATATTACCATCGAATTCAACCTAAATATTGCTATGGAAACCGCCGCCAACGACGTGCGCGACAAGGTTTCTCGGGCAGTACGCAGTTTGCCCTTGGATGCCGACCCGCCGGTGGTTTCGAAAGCTGATGCCAATGCCGATAATATTGTGTCGATTACGGTGCAAAGCGATAAGCGTAACTTGCTGGAAATTACCGATTTTGCTATTCGAAATTTTAAAGATATTCTGCAAACCATCGACGGTGTAAGCGCCATAGGTATTTGGGGCGAGAAAAAATATTCGATGAAATTGGAATTCGACCCGGTAAAACTTTCGGCATACGGCTTAATTCCGCTCGATATTCGCACTGCACTTTCGCGCGAGAATGTCGAAATTCCGTCGGGGCGTATTGAAGGTGCCGCCAACGAGCTTACCATACGAACCATGGGGCGTTTAACTTCCGAAGACGATTTTAATAATTTAATTATATCGGAACGAAACGGCATTACCGTTCGGTTTAAAGATATTGGCGTGGCAAGGCTTGCACCCGAAAACGAGCGTTCCATTTTGCGCGGCAACGGACTTATACCTATGGTTGGCGTGGCGTTAACTCCGCAACCCGGCGCCAATTACATCGAAATTGTCGACGAAGTTTTTCGCCGTGTAGAACAAATTAAAAAAGACTTGCCCGAAGATATTAAAGTGGGTGTTGGTTTCGACGTTACGCAAACCATTCGCAAAGCAATTAAAGAAGTGCAAGAAACTATTTTACTGGCATTTATGTTGGTTTTGTTGGTTATTTTTATGTTCCTTCGCGATTGGCGAACCACTATTATTCCAATTATTGCCATTCCTATTTCGCTTATCGGCTCGTTTTTTATTATGTACGTTGCCGATTTTTCTATTAATATTTTATCGTTGTTGGGCATTGTGTTGGCAACCGGAATTGTGGTAGACGATGCCATTGTGGTAATGGAAAACATTTACTCGAAAGTTGAAGGCGGCATGAAACCGATACAGGCAGCCAACGAAGGAACCAAGGAAATTGTATTTGCCATTGTTTCGTCAACCGTTACGCTGGCAGCCGTATTTTTACCCATTATTTTCCTGAGCGGTATTACCGGCAGGCTTTTCCGCGAGTTTGGCGTGGTAGTGGCAGGCTCGGTAATTATTTCGGCAGTGGTTTCGCTTACCCTTACGCCTATGATGAGTTCGCGCATTTTAAAACATCGCGAGCGCCAAAATTGGTTGTTCCGTAAAACCGAACCGTTTTTTGTGGGCATGATTGCCGCATACAATAGTTCGCTTAAAAAATTTGTAATGAAACCGTGGTTAGGCATTATTGTAATGGCAATTTCTTTGTTTCTAACTTTTTTCATCGGAAAAGATTTGCCTTCGGAATTGGCTCCTATGGAAGACAAAAGCCGTTTGCGCATTATGTCAACCGCTCCTGAAGGTATCTCTTTCGAAAAAATGGACGAATACACCTTGCAAATCGCATCAATTTTAGATACTTTGCCCGAAGCCGAAGCGCTTATTTCAATCACTTCGCCCGGTTTTGGCGGCGGTTCAACCAATTCGGCATTTAACCGTGTTGTACTTTCCGACCCGCGCGACCGAACCCGCTCGCAGGATGAAATAGCCCAACAACTTACCGGAATTGTTTCTAAAATGAACTTTGCCCGGTCGTTTGTGGTGCAAGACCAAACCATCAGCGGAAGTCGTGGTGGCGGTTTGCCGGTGCAGTTTGTAATTCAAGCGCCCGATTTTGAAGCGCTGCGCAAAGTGGTACCGGCATTTTTGGATTCTGCCAACATGAACCCGAAATTTAATATGGTCGATTGTAATTTGAAATTCAATAAACCTGAATTGCGAATTGCCATAAACCGCGAAAAAGCCCGACAAATGGGCGTTTCGGTGCGCGATATTGCCGAAACAATTCAATTGTTCTTTTCGGGTCAGCGATACGGCTATTATGTAATGAACGGCAAACAGTACCAAGTAATTGGGCAAGCAAAGCGCGAACAACGTAACGACCCTTTGGATTTAACCACCATTTCGGTTCGTAATAAAAAAGGCGAATCGATACAGTTAGATAACTTAGTAACCATGAGTTACGAAAGCATGCCGCCGCAATTGTACCGGTATGACCGCTATGTTTCGGCTACCATTTCGGCAGGTTTGGCAGAAGGAGTTACTTTAGGCGAAGGAATTGACGAAATGCGCAAAATTTCAAAAACCATACTCGACGAAACCTACTCAACCGCTTTGGCCGGTACTTCAAAAGATTTTAGCGAAAGTTCGAGCAGTTTATTATACGCATTTTTACTTGCCCTGGTGCTTATTTACTTGGTTTTGGCGGCACAATTCGAAAGTTTTTCCGACCCGCTGATTATCATGCTTACCGTACCCTTGGCGCTTACCGGTGCCGTACTTTCCATTTGGTTGTTCGATTTCACGTTAAACATTTTTAGCCAAATCGGCATTATTGTTTTAGTCGGAATTGTTACCAAAAACGGTATTCTTATTGTTGAATTTGCCAACCAGCGCAAACAAGCCGGCTTAGCCATTGCCGAAGCGGTGGTTGATGCGGCAACCCAACGTTTTCGCCCAATTTTAATGACCAGCTTGGCAACTATTTTGGGTGCAGTACCTATTGCCATGGCGTTGGGCGGCGGTTCTACCAGTCGTATCCCAATGGGCGCGGTAATTATTGGCGGTTTGGCATTTTCGTTGGTGCTTACGCTGTATGTAATTCCGGCGTTGTACATTTATTTAACTTCAAAAAAAATAAGGGTAAAACATGAAATTTCAGCATAAAAAATCGGCATTTATTGGTCGGTTTCTCTTTTTATTTTTCATTCTGAACGGGCTTACCGTCCATCATACTATTTTCGCACAAACAGCCGATACGCTTAGCTTTAAGCAGCTTTTTGCTGAAGCTGTGGCAAAAAACTACGGAATTAAAATTGCGCAAAACAACTTGGAAATAAGCAAACTGAACAATTCAATCGGCAATGCCGGGTTTCTGCCTAAAATTGATATGGCTGCTCGCGATGCCTATTCGTTAACATCCGACAGCAAAACCTATTTCGACGGAACCGAAAGCAGTACCGACAATGCAGGCAATTTACTTTTTGATGCTTATGTGCAATTAAACTGGACGGTTTTCGACGGCTTGGCAATGTTCATCAGAAAAAATAAACTTGAGCAATATAAAAACCTGAGCGAAACCCAATTGCAAGCCGAAATTGAAAGCGTTTATATCGACCTTGCCACCCTGTACTACAACATGGTACAAGAGCAAAAATTGGCACAGATTTTACAATACACGCTGGATATCAGTAAATTTAGGCTCAACCTTGCCGAGCAAAAATTTAGGTTGGGTTCGGCATCGGAATTAGATAAAATTCAGGCGTCGCTCGATTTTAATAACGACAGCTCGGAATATTTAACCCAACAAATACGGCTAAAAAGTACCAAAGCTCAGCTAAACCAATTAATCGGACGCTCGCCCGAAACCTTGTTTTCGGTAGGTAAAGATGTGCAAATTGGCACCGTGCTTGTTTTCGATTCGTTGCAAAAATTGGTAACCGAACAAAATTCATCGGTGCTTTTGGCAAAACTAAATGCAAGCATTAAAGCTGCCGAACTGCGCGAAGCAACTTCCGGCTTTTTGCCTACGCTTTCGGTTTTTGCCGATTACGGTTATTATAATTCGCTAAATTATGCAGGCACGTTAAAAAGCAACGATAATTGGGGACCAAGTGCCGGGGTCAGGCTTTCGTATACCATTTTCGACGGCTTTAACCGAATACGAAAAAACCAAGTAGCAAGAATTGAATACCAAACTTCGGAAATCAGGCTCGAAAATTCGCTGAATGAAGTAAAAGCACAATTGTATCAAACGTATAACAGTTACTCGGGCGCGCTAACACAAATTAAGCTCGAAAGCGGCAACCTGAGCGATGCACGCCGAAACTTGCAAATTGCCATGGAAACCTACCAACGAGGTGCATTAAACGAGGTTGAATTTCGTGAAATTCAGCGAAAAGTTATTCAGTTGGAAAGCCGATTTTTGCAAGCACAATTTGCCGCAAAACTAAGCGAGTTACGATTGCTTCACCTGAGCGGAAAGTTGGCTTTGCAAGAATAAAAATTTCTATATTTCAATAAAAAAAGCATACACAAAAACAAATTAAGCTAAAAACAGTGTATGCTTTTTTTATTTTCACCTGAAATATTCAAATCAATGTAGGCTCTTATCAGTTTTTTAATACCATTTTAATTTTACACTTTATTTTACTGAATTAAAAGAATTTAGACTGTCGTAAAAAGTCTTTTTGGCGGTTTAGACTATCATTTTTTTTGCCAAAGTAGGCTTTACTTGTTACTCCATTTAAAAAATATCTTTATATTTGGCACACAAAATACACACTAAAATCAACGGATACATGATTAACGACATTGACTTAAGCAAGTATGGAATTACCGGTGTAAGCCGAATAATCCATAACCCAACGTATGAAGAGCTTTTTAAAGCCGAAACTGCATCAAATTTAACCGGCTACGAAGTAGGAACGGTAACCGATACCGGTGCGGTGGCTGTTAAAACCGGCGTATTTACCGGTCGTTCGCCTAAAGATAGATACATTGTTAAGGATGCAATTTCTGCCAATACTATTTGGTGGGATGGCGTAATTAATAAGCCAATGGATATTGACACTTGGCACCATTGTAAAAAATTGGTAATAAACGAACTTTCGAAAAACAAGGAACTTTATGTGGTGGACACCTTTTGCGGAACCAATGTAAACTCGCGGTTGAAAGTTCGATTTATTATGGAAGTAGCATGGCAAGCACATTTTGTTACCAACATGTTTATCCGTCCTTCGACCCACGAATTGGCACATTACGGCGAACCCGATTTTGTTGTTATGAACGGTTCGAAAGTAACCAACCCTAATTGGAAAGAACAAAAACTTAATTCTGAAGTATTTGTATCGTTTAATCTTACCGAAAAAATGCAAATTATCGGCGGTACATGGTATGGCGGCGAAATGAAAAAAGGTATGTTCTCGATGATGAACTACTACTTACCTTTGCGCGGTATGGCTTCGATGCATTGCTCGGCAAACGTAGGCGAAAAAGGCGA
>JAIFNC010000301.1:1672-8103 GCA_020047935.1 Bacteroidota bacterium | reverse complement strand
GAAAAACCGGTTTCTACATAAAGGTCTTTGAACTTGCCCGAAAAATTTACATATTTCTGGTCGTTGGTAAAATAATTTTTCGAAGTTAAATCGGCACTCGGCAAACCCCAAGGAACTAATTTCGAATTAATATCCGACATCATTTTAGTAAATGGTTCATCCACTCCGGCATCGTAATTATAAGAAAAATTTAAGGCATATTCAAAATCGTTTTGCTTACCTTTCGAAGTAAATACAGCACGTTTCGCATTAAAACTACCACCCGAAAGTTTTACATTCGAAACCGTTTCGCCATCTTTTACTGCCTCGTTGGTTATAATATTTATTGCGCCAAAAAAAGCATTGCTGCCATATACCACCGACATCGGGCCGCGAACAATTTCAATACGGTCGATAGCTTCGGCAGGCACCGGACTTAAATAAAAAGAAAACGAATTATACAAATCGCTTTGCTGCGGAACGCCATTTACCAACACCACAATATTGGTTGGGTTTGCCGTCATATAACCGCGAACGCCCAAGGTTGGCCCCAAAAACGATTCGTTGTTCGAATAATACAAACCGGTAATGTGGGTAAATATCGGCAATTCGTTCTTCTTTTTTGCTTGCAGTACTAATTTTAATTTCAAGCAACTGCTCCAACGATAGGTCGAAAATATCGTCGTTCTCCGGACTTAATACAATATCAATCGCATTGGTTTGCGAAATTTGAATATCGGAAGTCTTTTTTCCGGAGTACGAAAATGTAAGGGTTGAAGCATTTAAGGGTACTTGAATTTTGTACCAACCGTTGGCATCGGAGCGTGCTATAAGCTCGGCACCCTTAACCTGAACGGTAGCCCCGGCGATTGGGTTACCAAGTTCGTCGGTTATTTTACCGCTTATTTCGCGGCTTTGGGCTTGCGTTAAAATAGCAATTAGTAATAGGAAAACTACAATTACAATCTTTTTCATAAGTTTAGTGTTGTTTATAATGGTTAAATTTAACTGTTTGAAATAATAAAACAAAATTACGTTTATATATTTTTTTTTAAATCGTTTTCTTTAGCTGTTAATCAGCTCAATAATATTCATTTTTTTTTTATTTCTTTACCAAATATTCGTACTTTCGTAAAAATTATTACTTTTGAGTTTTACATATTACGCTATATACTATGTATTATACTTGCCCACATTGTTTCAAAAGCATTAGTACCGGTAACTTCTTGTATTACTGTTTTCAACATAACGATTATTTTAAATTTCCGCATTACGATTGGGAAAAAGAGTTTTGGCAAAACGAATTTACTTTTGCCAATTTGAAGCTATTTATTTTTCCAAAATATGCCACCCAACTGAACGACTTAAAGGCTACTTACGCCAATAAATACAAACGAGCTATTTATTGTCCCGAATGTGGTGCAACCAACCAGGCTAAGCGAATGTGTCCGCATTGCAAAGAAGAGTTTTACTATAAACTGTTGGGCGAAACAACCAATATTGTGAGTATTATAGGGCCGGCAAACAGTGGCAAAACCGTATTTATAGGCGTGCTTATTAACGAGTTACGTAACGATATTTTCCTACGCGAAAAAGATTATTCGTTCGAGTTTGTTGGGCAACGAACTACCGATGTATATCGCGATTTCTTTTACGAACCGCTCTACGAAGACAAAGTGTTGCCCAATAAAAACAACACCTTAAGCACCGGCAATTTCGAACAGTCGGCTCGCAAACCCATGATTTTTCATATTAAAAAAGTGGGTTCAAAAAGTAATATCATTCTTTCGTTCTACGATTCGCCGGGCGAAGATATTGAAGATTTGGATGCAGCCAGAACCCACCTTAAAAACATGTACGCTTCGCAAGGGCTTATTCTGCTAATGGATTTAACCGATAAGGAAACCTTAATGACATCCATGCAAACCCTTGATAACGTAGTACAAATGCTGCGCGAAGGAAAAGCGCTGTATGCTAACGATAAAATACCTACTCGCTTGGCATTGGTTTTCACCAAATGCGACCGATACAAAAAAGAATTGGGCACCATTTGCAACAATCCGCCGAAAATACCAACCATCGAATACATCGATTTGGTTAGCAGTACATTCGAAAATTATTTGCGAATAAACGGATACAAACACATTCTGAATACCACGCAAAACAACTTTAGCAATTATCGCTATTTACCGGTTTCGGCTTTGGGTTTTGAACCTAAAACCGCACCCGATATTGCGAAAAACGATATTTCGCCCATGATGATTGAATACCCAATTGCTTGGTTGATAAATGAATTAGGTTAAAATAATGTCGCAACGAGTTTTTCAGAAAGTTCGAACATCGTATAAGCGTGCGCGCGGTTTTGGCAACTATTACTTGTCCGACGAATTGGGTGCTCCTTCGTTTGCCGACTTGCGCAAAAGCATTGAGCAGCACGAGTTGTACCCGCATTCGGCAAAACTGGGCAGGCTGCCTTCCGAAGAACAAATAAAAACGCTTTGTGTTCCGAAAACGTGTTTCAGAACCATTAATAATCATACCTATTGGGTGCAATCGAGCTATTTGGGGCTCGATTATACCAGGCGTTTTGGCAATTATATTTCGCATGCGTTGGTTTGGGATGCCGAAAGTCGTCCGCCGTTTCATTTTTCCGATTTATTGCTGTCGGATGTATTTTTACAAGCTTTCGACGATGAAAATCCACCGGAAGTAAAAACCCTAACTCTTGGCAGGCTGCATAAAAACCAAGCTTTTGCTGTTGAAAAAATTGCTGCATTTATAAATTCTTCAGCCGAAAATAAAAAGAAAGCAGCGTATTTGTTGCATAATTTTGTAGTAGCGGCATACAATGAAAAAAAATTGGCGGTATTTTGCAATTCAACTGAAATGTATTTGTACGCCGGGTTGCTGTTTCATGTTTTTCCGAGTAAATTTTTCCGTTATTACAGTTTCTGCATTAATGCGTTTACCAATTATTCGCAATATAATTTGCTTTTTATAAGCGAACTTTCGGATATGACTCCGGAGAAATATGAAAAAAATTCGGATACTTTACTTGTTGATTTAAATCAACTGCCCGATTATTTTAAGCATTTTGAATATACCGAATTTGTTTGCGAACAAATAGCCGCCAAACCGGAAAATTTCGAACATTTTGTTACCTATTTTGAAGCCAATTTTATCGATTTTTCTTTTATAAACCTAAAATCGTTGGTTCAGGATTTTGAAGCCTTGGAAAAAATTGAACTTTTTACCGAAACACTTGAATTTCTGACGGACGAAGTAGATTCGCGAAGCATTATTAAATATATTGAAAACGAACTGTTTAAAAAATATACTGCGGAAAAAAAACCTGAAATAAAAGAACAGCTTGCAAGCAAATATTTAGCATTGTTTGAGCAACTGTTGTGCGCCATTGATATTAATGGTGCAGTAATTACCGGTGTTATCGATAAAGCATCGGAAGTATTTTCGGGCAAAGCACAACAGATGTATTTTAAAGCGAATTTTATTTCGTTTTTACTTCAGAATAAAAAAAATATAGTTAAAGATAAATTCGATGCAATAGATAAACATATGGTTAAACTGGCGTTAAAATTTGGTATAAAAATGCCAACCGATTATTTAAAAGTGGTTGCCGAATTTATTAAAACCGATACCTATTTAAAGAATTTGGTGTTGCCACGCTACAAAACCAAACTCCCCGATGCTGCCGACCGAATTTTAAACTTGCTGCAATAAGTTTTTTTTCGAACTTTTTGCTGCTATGCTTCCTTTTCGGCTAGTGCTCGCAATTTCGAAATGGTTTCAAAAGGCACATCAACCACAAATAAGTTAATTATCCACGCCGGAATGTTTTCGCCCGGGTCGAGCAAAATATAGTATTCTGTTGAAACACTGCGTTCGCCGGTGCTTTTTATTATCCAGCCGCCTTGCATGTTTTTCAGCCGAACGATGCCATTTTTGGCTGCAATGTACGTTGGGTTGCTTTTCAAGCGCGAGGTATAGGTTTGCGTGACAGTGTCGAATGTATGCGAATGATTTACAACAATGTCCCGATTGCTAAGCGGCCAAGGCATAGTAACTTCAACATAATCCCAGCGCGAGTTTTTGGTTTCTTGCACCAAGGTTTTCGATACCTTATACGAATCCATATAGCGTTTTGCATTTGCCAAATCGTCTAAAATGTTTACCAGTTTCCTAATATCGCACTGAATGGTTGTTATTATTTTAAGTTCTTTAATGCCTCGGCTGGTGCTAGGTTTCGAATAAACGGCAATGCCGGCTTCGTTGCGCTCCAGTTTCCAATCTTTCACCTGAGCAAACAGACCAATTGAACTAACCATTAAAAAGCAGTAAATCAGTATTTTTCTTACCATAAACCTCTTGTTTGATTATTAAAATTATCGGTAATACGAAAAACACCATATTTTGGTTCGTTTAAGTCGAGCAATAGCTTGAATAATTAAAAACAACAAAGGCACATGAAAAACATAGCATGATGAAATTTTTCCTATTTTATTTGCACCTATTTATGCAGGCGATTAAAATAGGGTTCAATAAAAAAAGCCGCATTTGCATGCAGCTTTTATTATTCAATACTTAATTATTTATACGCTTTCCGGCGGTTTGTTCATGCCTAATTTGGCTTTAAGTGCGGCTAAGTTTTCAGCTGCCGGACTTGCATCGGCAAGTGCTTTGTCAATTTCTTCGTCCACACTTTTAGCTTTATTTGCCATTTCGCCGTACGATTCTGCCAACGCTTCATCGGCATCCACTTTTTCTTTCATTCTTTCAAGCATAGCTACGGTTCCTCCCGAATCAATTTGCGCCAACTGTCTGTTAATATTTTTGGTTGCTGCCGAAACTTTAGCACGCGCTCTCAAGGTTTTCAATTCATTTTCCCAAGTGTTAATTTGCACGCGCATTTTCGAAATATTTACGTCTAATTGAGCAGCCGATTTTTCGAATTTTTCTTTATCACCTTGTGCACGAGTTAGGTGTCCTTGGCTTTCGGTTTGGCGTTGTAAGCTTAAGGTAGCCAATCGGTCGGCTTCGGCAATATCAATTTGTCCGGCTTCGGCTTTTTTTAGCAATTGCACCGCTTTGGCTTCGTATTCGCCAACTTGCGCTTGAAATTGTTCTATTTCGCGTTTAGCTCTAATAGCCATTGCTTTAACTTCAGCAAGTGCTTGCATGGCTTTATCCAAATCGGCTTTCATGTCCCTAATACCTTGTTCGGTAAGTTTAATCGGGTCTTCTAATTTGTCTACAAGCGTATGCGCTTCTGCTTGTCCTATTTTGAACAATCTATTGAAAATATTCATGGTTTCTACTTTTTAAATGTTTATAATTTTGATTACTTAAGGTTTAACTAATTTTTACTAAACTGAATAAGTTTGTGCGAATACTCGCTAAGCAATACGGAAAGCGAATTAAGCGAACCGGCTAATTCATTGGCATCCAAGTTTTCGAGTTGCAAGGTATCGCGGAAAATAACTTTAGTTCCGGTATCGTCCAAAACAAAAGCACCGTGAATAATTTCCCTGTTTTTTTGCAACAAGTCGGCATAAATAACGTCGGTAGGTTGTTTTAGGTGCACTAAGTACTGCTCCATAATAAGTATTGGGTCGGCACAACCCAACACCATATTTACTATACCTGCCGATTCGTTTTTAATAACCAGCACCTCTTCTTTTTTATCTTCAAAAACAATATCGTAATCGAGGTCTAACAGATATTGCTTCACTTTGTTAAAATTTGAGCTCATGGTATTTATTTTTTGACTAAATTAATACTAATTTTTTAATTTCCACCGGTAAGTTGCGTTCAACATTCAAAAATGCGCTTTTTTTCATAATTTTTATTTTCATAATAAATGTGCTTAATTTGTTGTTTAAACAGTTCTAAAGTTAAATCTGAAAAATTTCAGCTAAAAATAATAGCGCTGTTTTGTATATTAACGAAGCGTTAGTATATTTGTTGCACAAAAATGCAAATATTTTTAGTAATTGCAAAATAATTTAGTTAAAATGTCATATTTCGGTCATAATATTAAAAAAATTCGAACGGTAAAGAATTTAAGTCAGCAAGCTTTTGCCGATATGTTTAATTTGAAACGAGCCTCCGTAGGTGCTTGGGAAGAAGGACGCGCCGAGCCAAAGCTCGATACCATGGCTGAAATAGCCGAAGCATTCGAAATAAGCCTCGACACGCTGGTTCGTTACGATCTAAAAATAAATGAATTATTAAAGTTCGAAGGAGTTGAGCAAATGCCTTTTGGCGAGCAACCGCTTTTCGGAAAGCCTGAAAACAATTTTTCGCAAACACAACTGCCGGTGCTATTGCCGGAGCATTTTGAACTTGGTAATTTGTGGATTGAAAAAATTTTTGCTCCTGCATGGCAGCCGTTGGCAATTTTGCCGGGCAATTTGGACCCAAAATTATTTATG
>JAIFNC010000301.1:0-1635 GCA_020047935.1 Bacteroidota bacterium | reverse complement strand
TATTTACCGGCTCGAATGTACAAATTGGGCGCGCCGATTTAAAAGGCGAGTTTAAAATAATTAAGCCGGACAACCAAAACTATCCGGAATTAATTCTTCAAAACAAGTATATAATTGCATTGGTTATTGGAACAATTGCATTTTCGAGCGGTTTTGCCATGGATAAAATGGAAATTTTGGAAAAAAGAATTGCTGCTATCGAAAATAAAATAAAATAATTGGTTTACCTGAAAAGCAGGAGTAATTTTTGTTAGCAATATTTGGTATTATTGTTCCGAAAAAAATGTATTTTTGAGGCGCAATTGCTTAAGCTATGAAATATACAATTAAAAGCATATTGGTTGGCGTGCTTGTTTTTGCAGTAGGAATTGCTGCACCCGATTTACGTGCTCAAAAACTCGATTTTAAACCATATTCCTCTGAGCAAGGGCTCTCGCAAAGTGTTGTTATTTCGATGTTTCAGGATAAAAGCGGATTTATTTGGATTGGTACACAAAACGGCTTGAACAAATTTAACGGCTATAAATTCGAAAAACACTACAACAACCCATTAGATTCCGGAAGTATTTCGAATTCATGGATTTATGCCATTACGCAAGACACCTTGGGCAATATATACGCCGGAACCAAAAACGGATTGAATAAACTGAACAGAAAAACCGGTGCGTTCGAACGTATTAATTATATGGCAAATTTTGCCAATCGTTTTCTGAATAATTCGGTATACGGCTTAACAACAGGTGCCAATGGCAATATAATTATAAATGCGTCGCCATTTCTGTGCATTTACAATCCGTATAAAAAAGAAGTAAAAGTATTGGAAAGTCCGCTTGAGCCCGATGCATCCATTTCCGACCAAAACATGCCGGTTATTCAAACTAAAGATGGCGTAATTTGGATGGGTTCAAATAAAGGACTTGCAAGCTACAATCCGAAAACAAACAGTTTTTTTGTTTACAGTGCGCAAACCTATTTTCCGTATGCTATTTCGAGCAACCAAGTTACTGCACTGTTCGAAGATAGTTTTGGAAATATTTGGGTTGGAACTTCAAATGGAATTAATAAAATTAATCCGAATAAAAGAGGAATTGAAAGCTATATTACAATAAAAGACCCCAAAAACCTACTCAATAAAAACGTAATTAAAAGCATTACTCAGGATAAAAAAGGAAATTTATGGATAGGTACAGAACATGGCGGATTAATTGCAATGCTAAAACCAAACTCGGAAAATCCGGCATTTCAAAGTTATACCAAAGAAAATTCGATGCTGAGCAGTAATAATGTGCTTTCGCTACTGCTCGATTATTCGAACAATTTATGGATAGGTACTTTAGACCGATTGAACAAAGTAGACTTAAAAGATAAAAATTTTAAACTTTACCGAAACGATAATTCGCAAACATCGGTTAATTTGCTCGGTAATATAATTGCGTCCATTTACAAAACTCCCGACAATAAAATTTGGGTCGGAAATTGGGGGCAAGGATTGAATGTTTTCGACCGTAAAACCAACACTGTGGTACATTATACGGCTGAAAGCCCAGGCAATTTTAACATAGTAAATAATTTTGTTCATGCTATTTTCAAGGATAATAAAAACCGTATTTGGATAGGAACACAAAATGGTATGCA
>JAIFNC010000224.1 GCA_020047935.1 Bacteroidota bacterium | reverse complement strand
TCGACCAAAGCAACAGCAGCAAATGGGCATCGCGCAATATGTTTGTTCTTGGCGGCTTCGTTTTTGGCTTTTTGGCATTGCACATTGCCAACTTTTATATGAAAATTAAATTTGGCGACCCCGGAATTGTAACTGTTGACGGCGTTGAAATGCACAACGCACATGCAGTAGTAGTTAGTTACTTAAGCCAATGGTGGTACAGTGCGTTGTACGTAGTTTGGGCTGTATTTTTGGGTTTGCATTTGCATCACGCATTTTGGTCTGCTTTCCAAACTATTGGTCTTAGCAATCAACTTTGGCGTACTCGCTTGCAAACAGTAAGTAATATTTATGCAATTGTAGTGGCAGGAGGGTTTGCCTTTATTGCTATTTATATGGCAATCTAATACATACGAGTAATTCATCTCAATTCATTTTGAAATCAATTAATTTAGCATTATGACAAAATTAAAATCAAATATACCACACGGCGATTTGGCCGAAAAATGGTCGCATTATAAAAGTCATCAGAAATTGGTGAACCCTGCCAACAAGCGCAAAATAGATATTATTGTAGTTGGTACCGGTTTGGGTGGCGCTTCGGCAGCTGCAAGCTTGGGCGAATTGGGTTTCAATGTAAAAGCGTTTTGCTACCAGGACAGCCCGCGTCGTGCACACAGTATAGCCGCACAAGGCGGTATAAATGCCGCAAAAAACTACCCCAACGACGGCGACAGTGTTTATCGATTATTCTACGATACCATTAAGGGTGGCGACTACCGCTCGCGTGAGGCAAACGTACACCGTTTAGCCGAAGTAAGCGGCGCTATTATTGACCAATGCGTAGCGCAAGGTGTTCCGTTTGCTCGCGATTATGGCGGGTTGCTCGACAACCGTTCGTTTGGAGGTGCCTTGGTAAGTCGTACTTTTTATGCTCGCGGACAAACCGGACAACAGCTTTTGCTGGGTGCTTACAGTGCCCTTAACCGCCAAATAAAATTGGGCAGAGTAAAAATGCATCCGCGCACTGAAATGTTGGACGTTGTAGTTTCCGACGGCAGAGCGCGCGGAATTGTTACCCGCAATTTGGTAACCGGCGAAATAGAAACCCATTTTGCACATGCAGTAGTATTGGCAACAGGCGGATACGGCAACGTTTTCTTCTTATCAACCAATGCAATGGGCTCAAACTGCTCGGCTGCTTGGAAAGCGTACAGAAAAGGCGCCTATTTTGCCAATCCGGCATTTGTGCAAATTCACCCTACATGCATTCCGGTTCATGGCGAAGCGCAGTCGAAACTAACGCTTATGAGCGAAAGCTTGCGTAACGACGGACGTATTTGGGTGCCTGCAAAAAAAGAAGATTCGCAGGCCATTCGCGAAGGCAAAAAACGCCCCGAAGATGTGAAAGAAGAAGACCGCGATTTTTATTTGGAACGTCGTTATCCGGCATTCGGTAACTTGGTTCCGCGCGACGTGGCTTCGCGTGCAGCTAAAGAGCGTTGCGATGCAGGACTTGGTGTGGGTACCGGCGAAGCAGTATATTTAGATTTCAAATATGCTATTGACCGCTTAGGTAAAAACGTAATTGAAGAACGCTACGGCAACCTGTTCCAGATGTACGAAAAAATTGTGGACGAAAATCCGTACAACACCCCAATGATGATTTATCCTGCCATTCACTATACCATGGGCGGCGTTTGGGTCGATTACGAATTACAAACCACCATACCCGGCTTATTTGCCATTGGCGAAGCTAATTTTTCCGACCATGGTGCAAACCGTTTGGGCGCTTCGGCGCTTATGCAAGGCTTAGCCGACGGTTATTTTGTGCTTCCTTATACTATTCAGAACTACTTGGCCGACCAGTTTTCGGTAAAACCTATTCCGGCAACTGCATCCGATTTTGTAAAAGCTAAAAAAGATGTAGAAGCATTGGTTGAAAAACTGATGAACATTAAAGGAAACGAATCGGTTGATTCGATTCATAAGAAACTGGGCAAAATAATGTGGGACAACGTAGGTATGGGACGTACTGCCGAAAGCCTTCAAAAAGCCATTGACGAAATTACGAAATTGCGAGCACATTTCTGGAAAAATGTTCGCATTCCGGGTTCAAAAGAAGGAATGAACGTAGAGCTTGAAAAAGCAATTCGCGTTGCCGACTTTTTGGAATTGGGCGAACTCATGGCGCGCGATGCCTTAAACCGCAACGAATCGTGCGGCGGACACTTCCGCGAAGAATACCAAACCCCGGAAGGCGAAGCATTGCGCGACGACGATAAATTTGCCTACGTGGGTGCTTGGGAATTTACCGGCGACGAGCAAGTTCCGAACCTGCATAAAGAAGACTTGAACTTTGAGTTTATTGAAGTAAAAGCCAGAAATTATAAAGAATAACGGTTGACCGAACCGATTTTAACAAATCGATTAAGATATTGAAATTATGGATTTAACATTAAAAGTGTGGCGTCAGAAAGATGCGAAAACAAAAGGCGGGTTCCAACAGTACTCGGTTAAAAATATCTCGCCCGACAGTTCTTTTTTAGAAATGATGGACGTGCTCAATGAGCAGCTTAATAATAACAACGGCGAACCGGTTGCGTTTGACCATGATTGTCGCGAAGGCATTTGCGGCATGTGCTCGCTTTTTATTAACGGCAGAGCGCACGGCCCCGACGACGATATTACAACTTGCCAGTTGCATATGCGCAAGTTTAAAAACGGCGATACCATTGTTATTGAACCTTGGCGTGCCAAAGGTTTCCCCGTAATTAAAGACCTAATGGTAGACCGCAGCGCCTTTGAAAAAATTCTGCAAGAAGGCGGTTACGTATCGGTAAATACCGGCGGTGTGCCCGACGGCAACGCTATACCCATTGGCAAAGACGATGCCGACGAAGCCATGGATGCTGCCGCCTGCATAGGTTGCGGTGCGTGTGTGGCTACTTGCAAAAACTCTTCGGCTATGTTGTTTGTTTCTGCTAAAGTGTCGCAATTGGCTTTACTTCCGCAAGGCAAAATTGAAGCAACTCGCCGTGCCAAAGCCATGGTAGCCAAAATGGACGAGCTTGGTTTTGGCAATTGCTCAAACACCGGCGCTTGCGAGGTTGAATGTCCAAAAGGCGTTTCTATTGCACACATTGCTCGCCTAAACCGCGAGTTTTTGGTTGCAAACCTTAAAAGCTAAGTTGGTTTTAATTTGAAATAGAAACTGCCGAGCATTGATTATTCGGCAGTTTTTGTTTTAATGTACTTCTGCTATTTGTAATTGTTTTGGCTCGTAAATTCATAGAAATAAACTATTTTTTGCAGCAATTAGGATTTTTCAATAAATATAAGTACCTTTTATGAAATTTTTATCTATCAACCAATCCTACGTACCATGAAAAAATTATTAGTATTTGCAGTTTGCTGCCTAATTGCAAGCTACGGTTACAGCCAAAGCCAATTACCGAAAAAATTCCCGAACATTTCAAAAGTAAAAGTAAAAGAAGATTTCCCGAAAGAAGGACGAAGTACCAAAGGCGGAAAAGGGTTTAGTGCTAATTTAGCTATTTTACCGCATGGCATCAAGAAAGTTGCCTTAGTTTCTTTTTATGCATTCGACCCCGGTTTAACCAAAACTTGGTCGACATCGTACACGGTTTCCGGACCAATTTGGGATACCAAGTACACTACCACCTATAAAAAGCGAAACAGTACCGGTGCTTTGGCAGGCGATATTGCCTTTGGTGCATTTGCTCATTCTATTGAACCAATGATAAATGAGTTTAAAAGCTTGGGCATCGACCTGCTATTACCCAACGAATATTTGAATACCCCGGAAAAGAAAACCTACTACGATGCATTTCAGGTAAATCATGAAAAAAGCATTGTAAATTGGTTAAATAAGTTAGGCGCAAACGACCATGCCTATGTATACGGTTCAATGGAAGGATTTATAATTGCTGATATTGTGAAAGAACCGTTTATGAATTATGAGAAAACTGGCATGTTTGCTACGAGAAAAAATAGTGTAACGGATGTACAAGTTTTTCTTTTCGATAAAGATACGAAACAAACCGAATCGTTGGGCTACGATTTATGTACAAAACTTGAAGTTGATGCCGTTTTGGTTACTTACATGACTATTTTTATGCCTAAAAGCGATAGGATTGAGTTGGTTAATGTTCGTTTTCAGCTATTTGGGCCAAACCCAACCATGCCCGAAGGCGAATCGAAACACGGGGTAATACCGCATGTAAAAGGTTTGTTTTATTATGGCGCCAGTGTAAATCCGGAAACCATAATTTACGACGAAAACAAAAAAGACCCGGAATCGAAAAAGTTGAATTTTGCAGGCTTCGACCTAATTTATACCGCATGTGTTAAGTCATTTGGAAAATATTATACATCAAAATATAAAAAATAAGCATGCAAGATGGAACTTCAGCTTTAGGTATTTTGAGTAGAAAATAAAAAAAAACTGCCGATATTTAGTACCCGGCAGTTTTTTTATTCCTAAAGAGCGTATAACTCAATTGCTATATACAGTTTCGGTCAGAAAGTCGGCAATATTTTGCTCGCGACGTAAACCAAGCTTTTGCCTGAGTCGGTACCGACCAATATCAATAGTTTGGGTAGTCTGCTGTGTAATGCGCGAAATTTCTTTCGACGATAAGTTCAAAAAAACCAAAGAACAAAGTCGTTTTTCGTTTTTTGTAAGGGTCGGAAAACTTTTTGTGAGCTTTAAAAAGAAATCGTTGTGGGTAATATTTAAGTGCTCTTCAAATTCTTTCCAAAAATTAGTTCCCAATTCCGAAGCAAAATTATTTTTAAGTTGATTTACTTTGCAGGTATTGCTATACTCACATTCCGAAACAACATCAGAAATTTCTTTCTTTGCATCGTTAATAAGTTGCGAAAGTTTAGCTATTTGCAAAGCTTTGGATATAATTAAATGGTCTTTAAATTGCTTTTCCTTGTTCGATGCCTCCAACTTTATTTCCAACAATTTCTTTTCAGCAACAAAAAGTTGTTCTTTCTTAGTCATTTCGTTTCTAACACTTTCGGCAAACTGAACCATTGAGTTTAACCGTGCAAGTAGTTCAATTTCATCAATTGGTTTTCTGATAAAATCGGTTGCTCCTGCCTCTAACGCATGTTGCAAATTTTCCGAGCTCATCAGTTTGCCGGTGCACATAACAATAGGCATATGCAAATATTCAGGTATTTCGCGAAACTTCTTTATAAGACCAATACCATCAATTTTTGGCATTTCCCAATCGGTTATTAACACATCAATTGGTTTATTTCTCGCAATTTCAATGGCCGAACTTGAATCAACACAAGTTAAAATTTCGTATTTATCATTCGAGCTGTTTTCAATAATAGAAGATATTACAGCTAAATGTTGGTATTCATCATCAACAATGAGAATGGTACTTTTTCGCTCGGTGCTGTGCATACTTAAAACCGGTATTTTAATTACTATTCTTGTTACTCTTTCCAATGCAAAAAAATTTTGCGTTTTGGATTTTTCAAAATTAGCTCAATAATTTCAACCTTAGTACAAAAACATCTATACATTTTATATACAGCTATTTTATAGCATTCTATTTAAACACAGTATGAAATACTTAAAATATGTAAACTATTGAATTCAAAAAAACTATAAAAATATACTTTCTTTGAAATATATACATTAATTGTATAGTTAGCTACCGCAATAAATAATTTACATATTGGGTGAAATAAAAGTTCAAACTACCATAGCATAAAAAACAACAATGCATATTTCCAGCGAATTTTATACAATAATTTAAGTAATGTTTTACTTAATTTATAAAAAAATCAGATTCATCCATTTTTTAAATTTTGCAATTAATCAACCACAACAGACTAAAACTGTTTAGATT
>JAIFNC010000174.1 GCA_020047935.1 Bacteroidota bacterium | reverse complement strand
CCTCGTATGCACAAGCAGGCGAAGATTTGCTGATTCAATTTGTACTAAATGCATTAAGAATTTACCGACCGGCGTATTTAGATATTGGCGCACACGAACCGATTTTTTTAAGCAATACCTATTATTTTTATAAAAAGGGAAACTTTGGTGTAAGTATTGAACCCGACACTTATTTGTTCAAAAGTTTTAAAAAGAAACGAAAACGCGATATTTGTCTAAACATTGGAGTAGGTATATCGAGCTTAAAGGAAGCCGATTTGTATATTCTTACAAACAGAACGCTTAATACCTTTTCGAAAACAGAAGCCCTTAATTACGAAAAAGTAAATGGTATCAAAATTGAAAAAGTAATTAAAATTCCGCTTGTTAATATTAATGAAGTTATAGCCGACTATTTTCCAAAGTGCCCCAATTTTATTTCAATTGATGTAGAAGGCTTAGATTTTGAAATTGTAAAAAGTTTCGATTTCGAAAAATACCGACCCGAAGTGTTTTGCATTGAAACAATTAACTTCACAAATAACAATACGGAAACAAAAAATACCCAAATTATTGAATTTATGAAACAAAAAGGCTACATGATTTTTGCCGACACTTATATAAATACTATTTTTGTTGAAGAATCGAAATGGCGTAATCGATAAAAATGATAGGAACCAACAACGACAAAAACCGCGAAAAATGGATTGCCGAAAAATTGGCTCAACTTCCGCAAGGCTACCGTATTTTAGATGCCGGCGCCGGCGAACTTCGCTTTAAAAAATTTTGCAGTCTCTTAAACTAAGTTTCGCAAGATTTCACTATACCTAAAAATAGAAAGTCATTTCCCTATACTATTTTTGTAAAAAATACAAATTATAACTCACATTAAATAAGAAAACTAAAACATGAAAAATTTAATTAAAGCAGAGAACAGAAGTTGTCCAATTTGTAA
Source organism: Bacteroidota bacterium (assembly GCA_020047935.1). GTDB lineage: Bacteria > Bacteroidota > Bacteroidia > Bacteroidales > JAIFNC01 > JAIFNC01. The sequence continues at coordinate 4,949 of JAIFNC010000174.1, read as the reverse complement.
AAACCACTCAGGTTATTTATTCAAAAATGTGAACGGATTCAAAATAATTAAATGTAATAATTGTAAAATGGTTTTTGTAGATGTTGATTCTAATATTGCAGAAAATGCAAATAAATTAGATGAAACAGCTTTTGATTTTTATTACATGTATGAACCTGTTTATACTTTAGCATATTATGATTTAGTGCTGGAGAAAATCCAAAGGCATTTTGGTAAAAGTAAAATTAAAATTTTAGAATTCGGTTGTGGTTCAGGCATGTTTATGCGAAGAGCAATAAAAAAAAATATAGATATTTATGGTTTAGATTTTTCACCTTACTCTCGAAAAGCTAAAGAATTGTTTAATCTGAATATTGACACAAATGAACTTAGCAATACAATATACAATAAAAAAGAATTCGATGTTATAATCTCACATTGTACATATGAACATTTATATGCACCACTAGAAGTTACGCAAAAACTATTAAAGTTACTTAAAAAAGACGGATTGTTTATTATCAGTGGTGTACCGAATTTTGACACATTCACTATAAAATTATTTAAAAATTTTTGGAATAACCACCCACCTGTGCATGTAAATCATTTTGAAATAGAATCGTTAAATCTATTATTTAAGGAGGTAGGAATTAAAACAATCAAGACTAAAACTTACGGATGGAATATTTGGTTTTTATGGTATTTGTGGTTTAAGTTGAGCACATTTTTTAAATTAAAAGAAAAAAATAGTCAAAGCGATAAACAAGTCAATGTTTCGAAAAAAATAAATTCTTTCAGTAATTATAAAAGTTCTTTTATTCACAGACTCATTGCAAATATTTATTACAAATTAGTTATATATGGTAAAGGAAAAAACCTTGAAATCTGGGGTATAAATAGCAATAAGGATTAAATATTTGTATTAACTTTTCATAATTAGGACAAATTTAAAATACCATAATTTTTACAACACAGATAAACAATTAAACTATTTAATATTATATTTTATTACACTAAGCTGAAAAACAGCAGGTTGAATTAAATTTAATCAACAAAAAATATAGGGTAGTTCAAATAAAAATTCATTTTTATGTTTGGAGGATACAACGATAAAAACCGCGAAAAATGGGTAGCCCAAAAATTGGCGCAAGTTCCGGCAGGCTACCGTATTTTAGATGCCGGCGCCGGAGAACTTCGCTATAAAAAATTTTGCGGGCACTTAAACTACGTTTCGCAAGATTTTGGGCAATACGAAGGCGAAGGAAACCAAAAAGGCTTGCAAACGGGCACTTGGAATAATTCTAAAATAGACATTATTTCCGATATTACTTCAATTCCGGAACCCGATGCTTCTTTCGATGCTATTTTATGTGTCGAAGTTTTTGAACATATTCCGAACCCTATTTTAGCAATTATTGAATTTCAAAGGCTGCTAAAACCGGGCGGGGTACTGATTCTGACAGCACCTTTTTGCAGTTTAACACACTTTGCACCTTATCATTATTACTCGGGCTTTAATAGTTACTTTTACGAACGCTTTTTACCCGAAAACAATTTTAAAATTTTAGAACTAAAAGAAAACGGAAATTATTTCGACTATTTTGCGCAAGAACTTATTAGGCTTCCGCGCGTAGCCAAGCAATACAGTTTCCGGTTTATGAATTTATACATTCGATTAGTTCAAATACTTTTGCTGCCTTTGTTGTATTTCCTATCGAAAAAAGATAAGGGCAGTTCGGAAATTCTTACGTACGGTTTTCATATTTTAGCCCAAAAATCATGATTCTTGTTCAATTATACGGAGGCATCGGAAACCAAATGTTTCAGTACGCATTAGGCAGGCATTTGGCTGCTAAGCTGAATGTTGAACTTAAATATTTCTTCGAAAACCCAAAAGGTGCCGAAAAACGCGAACTCGAACTTACTAATTTTCAAATTAAAGCGCAAGAAGCTACGAACTTGGAAGTTTTCAGAATTAAAGGGTTTAAAAATTATTTGTTCGATACCTTGCAGATTAACAATTTGCTTTTGGGCAGAAGAGCTGTAATTGAAAGTAAGATGGCATTCAACCCGACAGTGCTCAATGTACACGATAACACGTTTTTGAAAGGCTATTGGCAATCGGAAAAATATTTTTTACCGATTCGAGAATTATTACTACACGAATTCCAATTAGAAACCGGCATTTCACCGGAATCGGAACGTGCTGAAAAACAACTCAAAAAAAGCAATTCGGTAGCGGTTCACATTAGGCGCGGCGATTATTTGACTTCAAAAAATGCACAAACCTACATTAATTTAAGTACCGAATACTACGAACAAGCTGCGAACCGAATGCTTCAAAAGCATACTGACTGCAAGTTTTATGTTTTTACCGATGATGAAGCATGGGTTGAAACCCAATTTAAGCCATTTTTTGAGTTCGAAATTGTAAAAACAACCAAAAATCCGGCAATCGATTTGCATTTAATGAGCCGGTGCAAACACCAAATTACGGCCAACAGCAGTTTTAGTTGGTGGGCGGCTTGGCTTAACCAAAACGAAAATAAAACGGTTATAAGTCCTGCAAAATGGTTTAAAACAACTAAATTTGAAACCGACGACCGAATGCCCGAAACTTGGATAAAAATATAGTTATAGCAAAATGCCCGAAATATCCGTAATAATGCCGGTTTATAATGCCGAAAATTTTATAAATGAGGCAATCCAAAGCATATTAAATCAAACATTTATCAATTTCGAATTAATAGTTATTGATGACGGGAGCTCCGATAATTCGTTACGAATTATTGACAGTTTTAACGACAAACGAATTATCCGATTAACAAATCCGGTTAATAGTGGAATTATAGAAACCCTTAACCGCGGTTTGGAAACAGCCAAAGGTTTTTACATTGCCCGAATGGATGCCGATGATATTGCCTTGTCTTACCGATTGCAAAAACAAATTGAGTACATGCACAACCACCCTGAAATAGATGTTTTAGACTCATGTATAGAAGAGATTTCGGAAGATGGTTTGCCTATAGAACACAAGCCCACCTCAAACAACTACCAAAGCGATAAGCAAATAAAAAAACGCCTGCCTGCAGCTAATTGTTTAAATCATCCGTCGGTTATTGCAAAAGCCAAAATATTCAAAAAATACAGCTACTCGCCCAATGCAAAGCATGTTGAAGATTACCTGCTCTGGCTAAGCCTTGCAGCCAAAGGCTATACGTTTGCAAAACACCCCGAAGTTTTGCTCAAACGTAGAATAAATTTGGCAGGTATAACTCAAAACTCGAACAAACGTCCGCACGATGTTCTAAAAAAACTGCTTAGAGCATATCGGCTTTTTTTTCAATTTGCGGCTACCGAAAAAATTTTTTCAGGCTTTGTTTTACGATGTACGCTTTGGTACGGAGTTTATTCAATGCTGTACGTAGCCAATAAACTGTTTCCGTTTTTGGTACCTTTCTACCTAAAAACACGCGATAAGCTTCCTAAGTTTTTATATTTCAAACAATAAACTTAGAAAATAATTCGCCAATGCCCCCAAAGTACTCTGCCAAATACAAGAAATGCTCTTTGGGTGTTGTGCGATTTAATAAAAACAAGTTCAAAGGTTTGTTTTTCGTTACTATAATACAGCAACCACGGCGAAACAATTCGGGCGGTTTGTTGTGCCGAAAACGTTAACAAGTCGACACCGTCAGGCAAATCGGCTTCAAATTCGAACTTGTACGAGTCGTAGAATTTTTCATAAGGTTCAATACTTAAACACCGGTAGTTTATTTCTAAGCATTCCATAAAACCTTCGGCAAATTGCTTAGCGTCTTCGTCGTTATTCAAATCTCGGGCTTCAATGCTTAATGCTACTTTTAACATCGTTGTTGTTTTATGAAATTAATTCCGTTTTTCTGAAAACAAACTCATTACACCCCGTAGGTGTTGTTGGTTTGTTTACTTTCAGAAGTTTAAAACCGTATTTCTCTACCGCTTCTTTTATTTCGTTTACCGAAGCATATTCGTAAGGATATCCGCCTACCCAATCAATTACATCGTAATAAAAGCTCATGCCGCGCTTTTTGTTAAGCGGATTTTTAAAAGTTACCAAAAATTTGGCTACAAATATAATTGCACAAAAAAGGTAAATCATTAATTTTTGCACAACTGCCGGTACCGAAACATAGATTTTCTTAACGGCTTTCCAAAAACCCGACGACCAATGCCTATTGTAAATAGCCAACACCAAAAAGCCGGAATTATTCACTAAACCGGCAGCTATTTTGATGCTTTTATACATATTGCCTGTATGGTGCAACACGCCCCACGAGTGCACTATATCGAAATTTTGATAAGTTCGGTTCAGTTGCGCAACAACTTCCGGTTCGAGCACCGAGCCGGTTATAGCCGGGAAAGGGCAGGGTGCCCCGTTGAAGCGTTGGAAAGTAAAATTCAACACTTCGGTACAAGTAGGGTTTATATCAATACCTATAGTTTTTGCGCCCATGTTGTAGGCATGAACCAATGCCAAACCTTGCCCAAAACCAATGTCTAAAAAACTTCTGTCTTTTATGTGAATTTGGTCGAAAAGTTCTTTAAAATGCTTTTTCGATTGTTCGAATTGTTCTTCGTTCAACGATTTTTCGGCATAGTTTTTCCAATTTTCGCCAAAATCAAAACTCAATGTTCTTATTCTCATATCATTAAATAAAATAAAGAGAAAAGTAGGGGCTAATACAAATTATTCCTCTTCGTCAAATACGCTTCCAAAACCTTGTCGAACGGTTTGTTAATATCGGCTTCAAAAATATCGATACGGTATTGGGCGCATTTAAGTTTAAACTCTGCCATATATTTTTCGCTTATTTGCTTGAAACTCGATTTTATTTCACCGGGGTTTATCGAAATACTTTCGCCGGTTTCCATATCGACAAATTTATGCGGTCTGTTTTGGTAATCGAACAGAGCTTCTTTGGCAAAAT
>JAIFNC010000160.1 GCA_020047935.1 Bacteroidota bacterium | reverse complement strand
TTGCCGAAATTTTGATTAATACCGGCAGGCACCGTAGTAGTAACTCCGGAAACCAAACAAGTAGCTGTAGCATTCCAAGCAGCAGTAGGAATAGTTCCTCCATTTTGTGTGTGTTCGTAGGTACTACCTGCATTCATGGTAACTGTTGCACCGGCAGTTGCAATTGTACCGGCGTTTAGCAAGGTACCGCCCGAATTTACGGTAAGGTCGGTACCGCCACCGTTGGCAACTGTTAATGTTATTCCGGAATTAACTGCCACAATACCATCAATTGTTGCTTGGTCTATATTTACGTTGGCAGTTACGGTTACCGTATAAGCCGCAGGAATATTGATAGAAGGACTGTTGGTATTGCTTGGTGTTGCAACTGCAGCAACCCATGCCGTTGTAGCAAGGTTATAGCGTTCCCATGTATTGGTATTGTTCCAATTACCGGATTGCTTTGCCCTATAACTATTGTCTGCTTGCCCTTGAGCAAAACCAATTAATAAAACCGACAAAACAATTGAGAGCGATAGTTTTTTGAAAAAACTGAAATTTCGTACTACCAATTTAGGTAATACAAACAAATTATACTGTTGCATGGTGATTCCTCCACACTTATTTTGTTCTGTACTATTCATAATCACTATTATTAATTGAATTGCTGCAGCTGTACTTTGAGTAACTATATTCAGCAGAATTCAAATTTATTCCATTGCTATATATGCTAATAACCGACAACCCATACGCAGCATGAGGTCGGTTGAAATACTTCTCGTATAATAACCTATTGTTATATAAACACTTACATAAAATCGACATAATCGATTTAGTTTTAATATATGTTAAACCAACTCATTGTATTACATATTTTGCGCCAAAAGTAACTTTTTTTCCACAAATTTGCGTTACGAATTTATACGAAGCATAAAACGAGATGTTTCACTTCGTATTCGAATTCATTACAATAACCATCTTAAATTTTGCAGCTTAGGTCTCCTAATTAAAATGCGAAAAATAGCTATAATTTTCAAAAATACAATATAAAATTGTAATTTAGATTGAATTTAATCTTTTATACAAACTTCTACTGTTAATTAATCATAAAGCCTTACAAAGCAACTATTTATTTAACCCGATTATCCTTCAAATTGTATCAATGGTTGAACGATCCCTTCATTCAACATAAGGCTATTAACGCTTTTTTAACCAAAATTATTACAAAAAACTTAAAAACTGTTAAAAGCAAATTCAAAAACTAACGGTACAGCACACGAAAAACAATAAAATGCAACTATACAATTGGTGTTAGTTTTAATTTACTCCATTACCAAATACTGCGATTGCCAAATGGAACGCGGATAAAACGGACACAGGACAACGCGGATAAAAACAGATTTTTTTTCATAGAAATCCGTTTTAATCCGCGTTCCATAATTAAATTCATCCAGGCATAATGGAATAGCATGTTTTAATGCTATTTCTGAAGTTAAAAAATACCTGTAAAACAAGTATTTATAAGGTCTTAAAATAGGAGGGTAAAGTAAAGCAGTAAATTTTAGTAACCGTAACTTGCTTTTAATAACACGACGGTTTAACAAATTTTCGATTTGTTAAAGGTCTAAAGTAACCACGAAGCGGTTAAGAAAACTTAAAATATTAACTTCGTAAGGTACAATTAGCCACGAATTTATTCAATACTCAATTTCGAACCGCTCACTCCGTGGCAAGCATTGCATTCGCCGGTGGTTATTTTTGCAAACATGTGTTTCGACGTGCCCGATTTTCCGGTCATCGAAACATACACTCCCGAACTGTAATCGACCGATTTTGTGGTGTAAAAATTCCCAAATTGGTCGCTAACTACGGTTGCAAGCACGGTACCGGCACCGCGAGCACCGGTGGTAAGTTTTATAACCGCACCAACCGTACCTTCAGTTACTGCGGCATTATAAACTGTTCCGGCTATGGTAAATTGTCCTTCGCCTTCGCCGCCTTTTTGGTGGCATGTCATACAATTTTTGCCGGTGTTATGGCTTGCACTGCTTGTTTCGTCGCTTACCAAGGTTTCGTTATCCTCAACTTCGCAGCTTGCCAACATGGTGGCAGCAATAATAACCATCGATAATTTTAATGCTTTCATAATTTCATTTAATTCGTTCTATTAAAAACCCTTTTTTAAAAAGAAAGTTGCATGAACATTTTGTATTCAGTATAAATTAGTTAATAATTCGAATTACGAGTTGGAAAACTTTCACCGTGTTACGCTATGCGTTCTCTGAGAACAATTTCTGCGAAGCAAAACACGGTGTAATTAAAATTCATGCCACAGAGAACCACGGAGAAAACACAGAGTTACACAGCGCAATTTGAACCCTTAATTCGAATTAATAACTTAGGTATTATGTTGCCACCAAGCCGGTTTTTTTAACCGTCGGGCTATTTCGACATTAAATGCAATAACACGGTTTAACACATTATAAAACAAGGTTATGTACAACCCAAAAACCGACAACCAAATTACTGCCAAATTAAAGTACAAGGTTTCGAAAGTATAGTTATCGAAATTTTTTTCGGGCGAATAAAAATGCGCTCTGCCATTGTTGGCAGTTGGCAAGGTGTAAATTGGGTCTTTTTTGCTAACCAATTCATTATTAACCACCGCAATTTTATGAATGTCCATTCGGTTAAGTACAATATCGGCAAGTGCTTGGTTGGAATGATTTTGTTTCAAATTGAATAAATAATTTTCGCCGTTGGCTAGTTTTAATTCCTTGGTAAGCGAATCGATTCGATTTGTTGCTTCTTGTGCACGAAAACGGTTTACCGAATCAACTACAGCCAAAAATAAATTTGCTTTGCTGCAAATTGTAGCGTTGTATTTTTCGGGTATTACACTATCAATTAAGTAAAAGTTCCGATTGGGATAGGCTGCGTTTAATTTCGATAATTCAGTTCTCAGCAACGACATATCGGTTACTAATTGCGCGTTTATTTTACCTGTCTGAACAGCCAGCAAAGCATTATCCAAACGCGAATGCAAATTGGCAACCAAATACGACGAAATAAACTGCGCTTCGCTTTTCTTCTGTTGAAAATCGAAGAAATGCTTTTCGAATTCGTTATTTTTATATTGCTGCACTGCCATAGCTTCGTATGCCCAACGCGAAATCATTAAATCGCCGATAAGCGGCACATGCCTGCCCGACGATACGGAAGGATGCAAATCGTCGAAACGAACCATGGCCCCGCCAAACAGCAATTGAGGAACCAGAATAATTGGAATAAGTATATAAATGGTAACCACCGAGTTTAAGCCTGCCGAAATATTTAGCCCAATTAAATTGGCTACTGCCGCCGCCGAAAACAAAATAAGAAAGAAATCGGGTATCATACCCTGAACTTCTAAAATTGAATTGCCAACCAGCACATAACTAAACATTTGCACTGCACTAATAAAAAACAGCACCATAATTTTGGCATTCAAATACGCCGACCGACTTAAATTCAAGAACGATTCGCGTTTGAGTATTTTAGCATCTTTAATAATTTCTTCGGCACTTACGCTCAAACCAATAAATAGTGCAACTACCACACTCATAAACAAATAAACCGGCAAGTTTTTATTGCCGGCAAAAATATATTCGCCGTGGCTCATGTAGCGCGTAAAAAACGCCAAAATAGCTGCCAATAATGGCGCCTCCAAAAAATTAACAATCAAAAACTGTCGGTTGCTTAATTTCGATAGTACATTTCGCACGGTGTAAACCCACATTTGTTTGTCGCGCGAAGGTACTTTGAACAAGCTTCGGGGCAGGGGTTCGTTTAGCGGCTTGCCGTCGAGCTTGCTTTCAATATTGGTTTTGTACAAGTTGTACCACTCTTCGGGCGAAACTTTTCGTCGGCGCGTATATTTGCCGTATTCGTCTACCATTTTGGCTTCAACAATGTGCAAAATATGGTCGGGGCTCACATTGCCGCACAGCGGGCATTCGCTTTCGTCGGCATTTACTTGTGCACTCATGGTTTTAAAATAGGTAACACCATCAATCGGGTTTTCCGACGAAGGCTGATGAATATTAATAAGTACCAACTTGCCTTTAAGCGCTTGTTCTTTAAGCAAATTAATAACCGATTCCGAATCGTTGGACGATAAGCCTGAAGTTGGTTCATCGACAAAAAGTACGGCAGGTTCGCGAATTAATTCGAGCGCAATGTTTAATCGTTTGCGTTGCCCGCCACTTATAAATTTGTTCAATGCATTGCCCACAATCAACTCTTTAGAAGCATCGAGGTCTAAATCGGCAAGCATTTTATTTACCAATTCAACAATATATCAACAAATCGTCTTGCGGAACATGCCCGATTAAGCCTTCAATTTGCCGTTTGTTTTTTCGAATATCGACACCGTTTATAAGAATTTGCCCGGTTTTTGGTTTCAAATTACCGTTTAGCAAATTGAGCAAGGTCGATTTTCCAACCCCGCTACCGCCCATAATACCAATAAGTTGCCCAGATGTTTCGCTAAAGCTGAAGTCGGCAATTCCGCCCTGTCCTATTCTAAATTTATACGATAGATTTTTACCTTGAAAAACAAATTTCGATTTAGTTTCGGTTTTCAGAAACTGAATTGCTACATCGGAATAGTAAATGGTTTTAATGCGCGGACCTTTAAGAATTGAACCGGTATCGAAAAAATAGATTCGGTTCGGAACCACTCTTCTACCCTGCAATTGCAACGCATCGGTTCCGGTGTATTTTAGCAAAAACGATTGCGTTTCGTGCATAAAAAGCACCTTAATTTCGCCGTTCAGGTTTTCAACAAACAGATGTTTTCCGGTGCTGTAATTACGCGGTCGGTTTATTTCGAACCAACTTCCTTCGCTTTCGGTCGAAACTTCGTTGCTGTTTATGGTAAGCAAGTGGTCGCAAACAATTTCGTCGGAGCAATCGCGCGTGGCAAATATTTTTAAGCTTTCAAATTCTTTATTATTTATGTTGAAAGCATCGGAAACCGTGCTAATAAAAGCCTCTTCGCGTGCATCAATATGGTCGTCTTCGTTTACAAATTCAATTAATCGTAGTAAAACCACCACTTTTTCGCGACGGTTCAGCCCTTCGTTAATTTGTTTGCAAATACGTAATAGTTTAACCGAATTAGAAGCCAATCGCTTTTCGTCGCTTTGAATTAGGTTTTCCGGGTCGTTTCTATGATAAAAATCGATATAATTATCGAACAATTCTAAATAATCTTTTACCAGTTGGGCATTGAGGTATGCGCGCAAATAGTTTTCGAAAATTGTTCGCGCTTTGGTTGAAACACCGTCGGCGTTAACATTTGCTACAATAGCAAATAAGTGTGTAAGTGCATTTAATACCGATTCGTTCATTTTGGTAAAAGATTAATCGTTAAAAGTCCAACGAACGCCATATTTTACAGTAAATAAATCGCGCGGATAGCCAACTACATTGTAATATTTATCGGTATAAATATACGAAGTTACATTTTCGAGTTTTAAGTAGAAAGTCGATTTTTTAAAGGTTCCGGAAAGTACCAAATCGGCAAGCGGATAATTGATAGAATACTTATTTTCGTTTAAATAAAACATACCGGTTGCAGGGAAATAGTTGGGCATTGCGTGTGGCTTATTGTAGTAAGCATCAACACCTATACGCATATCGGTAACTTTAAAAAAGTAAAACCTAAACCCAAAAGAACCCATGCCTGCATAGTTTGGCAAATTTAAAGGCAGCGTTTGGTCGTAGCGCTGATAGTAGGCATTTAAGCGCAAATACATAAACCAAAAATCGATATAATTTTCAGTATAAAAAGAAGTTACGGTAAAAGGGTTTTCGGATTGATTTGGCAAGGCATTTTTATCGAAATAGATGGCATTTTGTATGCTCGAAAACTGCAAGCCCAACTTCGAATTTTTAAAGAAAGAAATACCGGCATTGGCTCTAATTCCCGATTCGGCTTCAAAACTATTGTTCCATTTTATGCGGTTGCTTGTATAACGTTGCAAAATTTGTTGTGGTGTTTGTTTAAACAGTTCTACCTTGGCAAAAACCGACAAATTAAGTTTTTTAAGCAATCGCAAATTGCCATTTACATTTAGGTTGTAATCGGAGGCATTATACCCCGAAAAATAAAATTCGGTTTGTGCATGCAAATAGGTGGTATCGTTGCCCAGTTTAGCCGAAGCATATAGCGCCAAATTACCGGCACTCGCAAAGTTGTCGAGCACCAAAAAATCGTGATAATTGTAGTATTTCAGCATTTCGAATTTAGCTCCGCCACTTATTTCATAGGTACTGTCGGCAACTTTAAATGCCGCGCTGTTTACAATGGAATTAAAGTACACCGAATCGGCGCTGGCTCCTTTTTTCAGGTATTCGTTTTTATAAAAAGTGCCGGTATTTTTGTCGGTATAATTGCGGTACATTTCTTTAATGGTGTTGGTTACCACTATCGAAAACCGGTTGGTACCCAAATACATTGAATCGTTGCGTAAAGGTTTAAACGGTATTTCATGTATTAATCGCCCCTCAAAATCGCGATATTTCGATGAAGCATCTTCTAAATACACCGGTAAAATTTCGGTATCCATAAAAGGGATATCTTCTGCAATGCCTCCATTTTCTTCCAATTCATTTTTGTTCGACAAAAAGGTGTAATAACCTCGGTAATAAGGCAAAGTATAATTTACCGAAGCAATAAAATGATGATTTACTCCTTTCTGGAATTGGTACTGCCCTTGCGATAAGTTTAAATTATACTGCAAGGTGAAATTAAAAAACGGATTCAGATTAAACGTTTGAATAATACGCAAAATTTGCTCATTCAGGCTTTTGGAACCGGTACCATGGTAAATGCTTGTAAACGGTCGCGAGGTATCGAAATACAACGCATCATTAAGCGTAAAATTGGTGGCGGTAACCGTCGAAAATAAAAATCGATTATCGAACTGCCTATAATAAAAATTGGAAGGGAAAGCAGGCTGACCAACATTTCCCAAAAAAGCAGCCGAATAATCGGTGGTTTGGTACGGGTAAAATAAATGAATATTATGTGCCACTGTATCGAGTAAGGCATTTTTCATTTTCAACCCAAATTCGGTTATATTTATACTTTTAATGCGTATCCCAATGGTATCTTTTGCAACCACATTGGGTCCTTTACCGTCGCGAACCGATTTGCGCGTTGTATCGCGAACTGTCTGATTTTGTCGTATGTCGTCGTCTTCTTCATCTATTTGTGCTGCCAACGAGCCAAAAAGTAACATAAAAAAGATCAATGCACTATATTTTTTCAACATAAAATATGCAATTACAATTCTTTAAAATTATTCTCGAAATAAGTAAAAGAAAACAAATTTTTACTTGCTTTATTTAAGCAGCTAAAGTAATGCAAATAGTAAAAACCCGGAAATTATTATTAGCCAACAGTCAAATAATCTGTAATAACTTTTAATTTAGCACCATAGCTATACTTACCCCCACAAAAGTTCCTATTACATAGCCCAATATGCCCACCAAAACTGCCGGGGTAACCATTTTTTTTTGCTGAAGCGATGCTGCCATTGGTGCCGCAACCGATGGCCCCATGATATTGGCTGCTGAAGCCACAATTACTTCGTATACATTTAATTTAAACAGTTTGGCGGTAGCAATTACAAACAACAAATGAAAAAACATGATGATTAAATAAAAGCCGAAAACGCCTAACCCAACGTTAAAAATATCGCTGAAATTGGTAGCCGCACCAATGGTTGCCAAAAACATATACATCATAAGTAGCCCCAATACAAATGCGGTGCTTTCTAATTTTACTAAGGCTTTTGGAAATAAATTGGCTACCAATACCGAAATTACGGTGATAACTAATATAGAAATACTAAGTTTTGTGCCAAACAATTGCTGAATGTACGGTGCAATTAAATTGCCTGCCGATGCAATTGCAAAGGCAATAAAAAGCGCGATGGCAATACTTTCCATGGTAATACCGTGCTGAACTTGCTCGTTGTTTTCTTCCTGCAATTCGTTTTCAATCGCCGGTTTCTGAAAAAATCGAGCCATAAAACCCAACGACGGAATTACAAACAACAATAAAATGTACATATTTGCCGCCACATTGTCAACCGCAATGGCTGCCGAAAATAGCGGATGCGTAGTAAAATTCATTATTTCGCCGGTTGCCATAAAATTAATACTTCCGCCAATTAAGGTTGCAGCAATTACACCTGCGGTATTGCCTGAATTTTCGCCCAAATCGATTATATAAAATGCTAAAAACGAACCTAAAACCACGCCTATTGCTCCAATTATAAATGCTAATAATAGCTTTCCGCTTTCGCGAATAATTTTTTTCAAATTCGCACTAAAAAGCATAAGCGGAATTGCAAGCGGCACAAAATAGGTAAAAACCATTTCGTAGGCCGGCACTTTGTAATCGGAACCGGAAGCCAAAGGTACTATGCCAAGCATTGCCAATACTGCCATCAAAATCATGGTAATTAAAATGCCGGAAATTTTTCCGAACCATTTTTTATGTTCCGAATAGATGCCCAAGGCAGCTACGGCAACTATAACGGTAAAAACAAGTAAATTATTTTCGGGCGAAATTAAAGGTTGCATGTTTTTGTCTTTTATTATTCGGCTCGAAAATAGCGTATTTTTTCCATTTCAGAAAGTTAAGCTTTTGCTTTTCATTCAATAAAAAAAACGGCAATTGAACCAACGCCGTTTTTCTAACTAATTCAGATTATTAACTATAGCATTAAAGCATCAATAAGCCAACGACTTAGCAAGAATAATCCACCAGACATAACTATAGTAACCGGCAGCGTTAATAACCACGCCAGTAAAATATTTTTAACCGTAGCCCATTGCAAATTGCCAAGTCCGCCATGCGATACCATGGTGCCGGCAACACCCGACGACAATACATGCGTAGTACTAACCGGCAAACCCAACATGGTTGAAACACCAATGGTGCTTGCTGCTACAATTTCGGCACTGGCACCTTGTGCATACGTTAAATGGTTTTTACCTATTTTTTCGCCAATAGTTACCACTATTCGTTTCCAACCGAACATAGTACCTAAACCCAACGAGGTAGAAATAAGTAATATAACCCACCAAGGAGCAAATTCGGTATACGATTTTAATTCGCCCAAATTGTCTTTAAGGTGTTTTTTTTCTTCCTTTGTTAGCAAAAATGCCTTCGATTCAACCAAGGTTTCATCTTTCATTAACTTTTCGGTAGCACGGCTTACCGACAGTATATCTTTTCTGATTTCGAATTTTTGGTCTTTATTAATACCTTTTGGTGTACCGGCAAAAACAAGTGCTTCTTTCATTAAGCCAATATTGCTTTTAATTCCGGCAACACTTATTAAGTTAGCTTCATCCAGCTTTGCAGTATCAATTCGGTTTATATAATTTTCAATAATTTGAACGTTGCCGTTCATGTGAATTGGGTTTTTGCTCGAATCAATAGCAAAATAAGCAGGTAATAAACCAATTAGAATAATCATAACCAAACCCACCCCTTTTTGTCCGTCGTTTGAACCGTGCGAAAAACTTACGCTGGTGCAAGTTAAAATAAGTATACCGCGAATCCAGAACGGAGGTTTTTTATGCTCGTCGGGTTCCATGAAAAACTTTTTCTTTTTAATTAACTTGCTGAATATAAACATAAGTAACATTGCCATACCAAAGCCAAACAAGGGCGATATTAGCAACGACATACCTGCATCGATAACTTTTTTCCAGTTTAGCGCAACATCGCCGGTTTCGGAAATGAACATAAAAGCGATACCTACGCCAAAAATTGAACCAAGCAAGGTATGCGAACTGGAACACGGAATACCAAAATACCAAGTGCCTAAATTCCAAATAATTGCCGTTAAAATAAGCGACATAATCATTGCCAAATTATGGTACACATTCTGGTCGACCAAAGCTTCGAGCGGAAGTAAGTTTATAATACCAATGGCTACAGCAATACCGCCAAAATAAACGCCAATAAAGTTCCAAATACCCGACCAAACCACGGCCACTTCCGGTTTCATTGAACGAGTATAAATTACGGTTGCTACTGCATTGGCAGTATCGTGAAATCCGTTGATAAATTCGAACGCAGCTGCAGCTAGCAAACAAATTACCAAAACAACTATTAATCCGGCTGATAAATCGAGCATATTTTCATTTTTAGGAATTGA
>JAIFNC010000287.1 GCA_020047935.1 Bacteroidota bacterium | reverse complement strand
GTACAAGCAACTGATGCAACTGCCCGAAAGCATGGCGCTGCACGACGAATTTACGGCATACGCGCCGCAGTTGTACATTGCCGAAAATTACAGCCCCGAAACCATTTTGAACAATACAGTGTTGCAATTGTTGGTAATGCACGGCTACTTGTTGCTCGAAGATTTAACTTCCGGCAGCCTGAACGGCAAAGTGAACCGCGAAATATTGGCAGCAGCCATAACCGCAGCCGAGCAAATAATTTCGGAACACAAAAAGCCAAAAGCAGCACCAAAACAAGCACCGCCAAAAGCTAAAGATTCCGGACAGGCGGAAGTATAGCATTTTTCTCTACCGATAGCCTCGCTTTGAGCGAGACTATCGGTATTATATAAAACCCGTTGGTTAGGTTGTTAAAAATGGAAGATTATTTTAAAATTTTATCGTTCTTTTTCTTGAAGTAAAATAAGGTAATAAGGTTTTGCCTTCGTAATTTTTGTTTACTACTAAGGTTTTAAAACCTTATTTTTCAATGTGTTAAATCTTAGCAGAAAGAATAATTAGCGTATTAACCAACCTTATTACCTTATTGAAATTAAATAGGAACGCTTACTTCAAATAATGAAGCGATAAGTTTTTGACTAAGCCCAACGGTTTCTTCTTCAATTCGTACTTCAATACTGTCGCCCCCGGCTTGTTTTGTAAATACAAGAAATTCAGCAGTACTGTATCGAATTTGCATTTTTTTACTTTTTTCCGGAATATTGTATGTCTTTATATATCAGTGTTTTGTTTGTTTTTTATATAACAAAAAGTGAAGCCATTTGCAACGGACTTTTTGTGTTGTTTTTGAGTCTCGTAGTGCGCAAAACACCCAAAAAGGCTGGGGTTAAGTGGCGTGTTAGGTGCTTTCTTTCTTTTTCCTATCACTTTAATTTAACTTGTACTGAATTGTCAGGCATAAATAATCTCTCCATAACATTTGCAATTCTATTCAAACAATTAGAAGCCGAAATATTAATATGTATAAAAAGTAAGTCGTCACTTAATTCTTTAACCTTATCCCAAACCTTACCGTCAAAAGTTTTGTATCGACTTGACAAATCAACTTTAGAGTCTACTATATCTTTTAAAGAACTCCATTTTAATATGGTTTCTTCACGTCTAAACATTTCGAGTTGATTATCTAAGATAAATTCAAAATCATATTCAGGTTTGTCTTTCAAGTATTTCAAAAACTTTATAAACACATCTTGCCAAGAGTTTACCTTAATTATATCATCATAAATATGAAGTTCAATTGGTTTGTTTCCTTCAGCGATATCACCAGCATCTGTATCTAGAGGAGAAAATAATGTATTTTCAATTGTTTGTGTATTCCAATTGTCTTTATCTTGATATTTTTCTGGTAATGGGAAAGTTTCAAGAAACCAATTTGCCATATTTGACTGATGCTCTTTTATACTTTGTTCGTTCCATATATTTCTCTTAATAACGTCAAGTCTATAATTAAGTGAAGAAGTGTTTAGTTTGCGTTTCTTTTCTTCAAAAGATTTGTTGCCGATTTCGCTATTAAATTCTGTAAGAATCAGATTACCTATGTTATGTAGATATATTTTGTGAATTTCTTCAAAGTTAATACCTAATTCAACTTTCCAAGTTTCATTTGTTTTTTGAGGCATTATATGTTCGATGGTAATTTTTGGATTTCTAAAATCTACTGCTACTTTTGAGTTATGTTCTTCAATTTTACCTAAAATGAGCTTCGAGTACTGTTTTAAACTTTCATAAAAATTCATTGAAATCAATGTATTTTTCATCTCTGTGTTGTTCGGTAATCTTAGTCTATAAAACATATTTGTCAAAAGTTCTATCATTGAAACACTTCCGTTTGCAAGTCCTTCGATTTTTTTGCTCAATAAAACAATGTTTTTGTTTTCGCCTTGAGTTAATCCTAATACTCTTCGTCTTATTAAATACGTTCTAATTGTTGTTAAGATGGAAATTAATATCTCGTCACTGAGTTTGATGCCATTTATTGTGTATTGGTTATATTGTAGTAATCCTAAAACAAAAGGCTTAAAAGCTTCTGCTTTAATGTCGTGAAATATATTTCTTAATAATTCTCTAATTTCTTTGTCTTTGACGTTATTAACAGAGATTGCATTGTTGTTAATTTCAGTAATTATCCATTTATAGCACTTTACATAGCGAACTATATCATTAATGAAAGCATTATGGTCTACAAAACTTGTTTCTACAAAGTCCTTAAATTGTTGGTAAAGTTCCTTTGTATTGTTATCGCTTACAACTTTTAAGGAACTTGTTGTCTTATATTGTAAATAATCTCTAAAAAATTTGGAAGTGTTTTCGATGAGAATTTCTTCTATTTTTGGATGCCATATTTTTTCATATATGTCAGATTGGCTTTTGCTTTCCATATTGAGCAAAACAAAATTTCTAACAAGGTCAGATAATGTAAGTGGCTTACCTAACGAATTAAGAGTTTCAAAAATTATTTGAGGGTCTTCGCCTTTAAAAGGTCTTTCATCTAAGAAAATTACTGCTACATTCATTCTTTGTATAGCAATAATGTAGTGTTCAAATTCTACTTCTGGATTGAGTTTTTTCTTTTCATTGATGAATTTCTTTAGCAATTCATATGCATTACAAATAACCCCTGGATTAGGTTGGGACTTATTAACTAAAGCCTTATACGAATCCCAATCTTTTGTTACTTGTTTAAGTTTAATCTTGTCTTGAAAAGATGATGAGTTATTAGTTAAATAATTGTGATTGATAAAGTCTCGTTTAATTGGATCGATTTCAGAATCTCTTAAAGCGATTAAAAAGATTAAAGTTGTTGTAAGTCTTTGTTGACCATCTACAATTACAGATTTATTAGCAAACCCTGCTTTCTCCTCCTTAATTACAACAGTCCCAAAAAAGTGTTCTAATTTATCGTGTTGCTTGAAATCTATATGTGATTCGATAATTCTAGATAAGTCACTAAAATATCTCTCTATTTCTGGTCTTCCCCATGCATATGCTCTTTGAAAAGGAGGAATGAAAAATGATGTTGCATTTTTTGCTAAAACATCATTTATAGAATGGCTTTCTGTCTTCATATTTCTTTTGTTCGTTATTCTTTTTTAAGGTTGCGCCTAAACATTTATACTCACGCCACCCCCAAGCACCGTCTATTTTCTGATTTATTATCAAATAAATAGGACTGCAAGTTATTGAATACAATTGAAAATTCCAAAAATAAACATAAGTTTTTTTTTATAAATTTAATGTCGCTATATGCTTTCAAATACAACGCTGCGTTTGTAATGTATTACTTTTTCAATATATGTAAAATAGCGTATAACGGACTGATTATTTTTGTTTTGGCTGTAATTGTAACCGGTGTATGCCTTTTTGTGTAATATGCACATTTTCAGACCCTACGGATATTAATTTGCTATGCCGTTTTTTTTTGCCGAAGCCTTTATACCGATACGGTATCTGCAATAGTCCAATAAATTGTACTATAACAGCTACTCTATCGGCATAATACAAATTCATTTCGGACTAAAATATACTTAGGAATGGTATTAAATATTATGGTTTTTATTTCTTTTATTTCTTCATTTTTCATAATCAAATTACGCCATTGAATTGTTGATTTGTTATATCATTGAATACCTGTCAAATACGTTCTTATCCTGTTTCTTTTATTTCTAAATTATTTCGTCAAAGTCCATATTGGATTTTTTCTGGAAGTCGAAATATTTTTTATTACTCCGTCCTTTGATAATTTATAAATCAGATTTTTAATTTTATCCGCTTTTTGTTTTTCGGTCAAATTAGTTGGCAATAAATCAGATAGAAGTTGATTAATATTATCTCTGGTTGCTCTTTTTTGTTTTTTTAAATAATGAATTACAATATGTAAATAATCATTATCAGAAATTGGATATCCTTTTTGCAATTTATCTAATAAAAAGACTGTTCCTAAATCAAGTTCCGGTTTCTCAATTAATGTTTGAGTGTATTCCTGACTTATGATATTTCCATATATTTTTAATTCTACGTTTTCTGTCAATGAATAATCCGGTAATGGCAAAAAGTGCTCTCTTTGTAGTGAAAACATTTTTTTTATTCCTGAACCTATTGTTTCTATCATTCCAAGGTTCACCATAGCATTAACTAAGAATGGATTGCGATATTTTGGCGGTGTAAAATCGCTCAAAATATAATCTTCAATTGCACCCTGGAAAAATGTTCCTGCATTGAAAAATCTTAATTCATCAAGTTTTTCGGTCACAATAATTCTGCTTTCCTTCGTATAATCTTGATGTGCAATACAATTATTCAGGGCTTCTCGAATAATCCAATTGTCGTATTTGTATTTTTCTAATGGAATTGAAGAATTGCGAGGCAATATTCTGATTTTTTCGTTCCGAATTTTATTCATAACCTTGTCGGTTGCCAATAGAAATGGCGGTTCGAATAATTCTGAATATCGTTTAATTCCCCTTTCGTCAACAAATATCCAAACAATGTTTAAATCTGAGTATAATTGATGTTTTGAGTTTTCATTACCCAATAAAAGGATTGCGGTTCTTGTAATTTTTCCGTTTAAAGTCAGTTTCGCTTTATCCAGAAAAATATTTGTTTCCCAGTTTTCAATTTCGTTATAAAACGATTTGCTTTCACTACGTTGACGAAAATTTGACTTTGCAATTTTCAACGCTGTTTTGTCTAAATCTTCAATTGTAGCATTTTCGCAAATTTGCGACGACCAGTCAAAATTCAAATTCCAAAGCAATCTTTCTCTTTCAGGATAGTTTTTAAGTTCAGTTTTATTGCTATCAATGCGGATATAAGCAATGCCTTTAAATTTAACAGGTTGAGAATTTGAAGCGCTGACTTTAATAAGTACAATTCGTGTATCTGCGTTGTAATCAAATTGGTGAATTGAGAAATTTATTTTGGGATTAAGATTTAAATTTAGCCAAAATTCCAATTCTACATTTCCTTCTTTTTTCTCTTTTAGCTTAATTGTTGTTCCAACTATTTCATGGTTTTTATCGCTAATTCCCCAAATCAGATAACCAAAAGGCTGATTTACAAGTCCTGCACTATTTGAAAGCGCAGAAATATATTCACCAATTTCTTGTCCCGAAAGGTTTTTGTTTTCTTTAAACTCAAACCATTCTTCTTCTTTTGGTTTTATTCTTAATTCATCAATTAATCTTATTAAATCATTCATTTAATGTCATTTAACATGTATTTGCAATAAACCAAAACCTTTAAGCTTCCATCACCTCCAAACATCGTCTATTTTCCGAAATATTAACAAATAAATACGACTGCAAGTTATTGAATGCAATTGAAAATTCCAAAAATAAACATAAGTCTTTTTTATAAATTTATTGTCGTTATTCGGTTGTAAAAGCGACACTGCGTTTGTAATGTATTACTTATTCAATATAGGTAAAATAGCGTATAACGGACTGATTATTTTTGTTTTGGCTGTAATTGTATCGGGTGTAAACCTTTTTATGTAATATGCGCATTTTCAGACGAGGCTGTATGAAAAGATAAGACCTAACAGGTTTTGAAAACCTGTTAGGTCTGCATATCAATTAATTGCAAAAGAAGAAATAGCGTTTTATTTCAAAATTTTGTACGAAATAATTTTCGAACCAACTTCCAGTTTGTGTACTACGTCCATTCCGGAAATTACTTTACCGAAAATTGAATATCGGCCGTCTAAATGCGGTGTTGGCGAGTGGGTTATAAACCACTGGCTGCTTTCGGTATCTTTACCGGCCGAAGCCATGCCCACATAGCCTTCGTCGTAATTTAGCATACCAAATTCGGAACGAATGCTGTATTCGGGGCTGCCCCAACCATCGCCGCGCGGACAACCGTCTT